>JASBSH010000019.1 GCA_030149025.1 Actinomycetales bacterium
GGTCACCATTGACGAAGAACATCTGACCGGTCAGCGGCCCTATCAGTCGGACCCGTGACTTCGTATCCCATTTCGTCACGCAACACCCGTACGACCTCACCCGGGTTGTCCCGGATGACGCTCGCCAGTTGACGACGACGCCATCTCTCCCGGCCGTCTGCAAGCGCCTCACGCCAGGTTTGGTCGAGTCTGTCGATTCCGCAGTCGTGGATGAGGAAGTGCAGCACGTCCTCGATGCACGGCGGTATCGCTCTCCACCGACAGGAAGGTGCAATTTCGACAGGTCGAAAGGCTTCGGAATCCCTCGGCCGACTGCGTTCGCCTGCGTGAGCCAATGTGTGAACGGCCCGGACTCCGCATGGAATTGCCAGTGGGCAATCGGGGCTTGTCGCAGATCCCGGTCATATTCGAGTCGCACAAGGGGAGCGTTGTTGACGGCCGATCGGACGTGGATCTTCGACTCCACCACCTTCAACCACTTGCCAGTTCGGTCAAGGTCCAGATCGAAAGTGAAGCCGAGCCGACCCACGACCGAGCCAGCCACAAGTAGATCAATCCTGCGGTGAGCGGCTTCTTCCCCCTCAGGCGTTACCTGGAACCGACCAGAGTCCTCAAGGTGAACCGCGACGAGCCGCCCCGGCGATGGCAGGACTCGATCCAAAGTGTTCTAAAGCTCCTGGGCAAAGTCGACGGCCTGGTCGGCCAGACTCTTCACGCGCCCTCGGGCGTCGCGTCCTCACCGAGCAGGAACGCGATGTTCTCAAGATCCTCCAGGGCATCCCATTGGTCGCCTGTGAGCACGCTTGTCGCGGCGACGTTCTCAAACTCGTCAAGACTCATCCCGAGACGCTCGAGGATGCGTTGGCGCCGGGCCACGAGATCCTCGCGACGGACGGTTACCACGGCGGGTGCCATGCTTCCCTCCCGAACTCTACTGCTGACCTATCTGGACAGTAGAGCATCGACCACCGACAGGCCTGGACTCAGCACTCGCCAAAGCCCACTGCAGGCCACGCCTACCCCATCCCGTCTCCGCTCTTCGCGGACTGTTACTGGGCATTGCCGCGCCATGTCCGCCTGGAAGCGCTTTCGAGCGGACCTGAGCCGGCAATGCGCGGCATGCGGGGGCTACCGGCGCCGCGTGGCAGGGTGCCCGCTCAGTGCAGCAGGCCTACGGCTTCCAGCTGCTCGGACAAGGCGGCGCCGCCCGGTGCGCAGACCCACGGGACGGGGGACGCCGGGGGTCCCGGCTCCCCCATCCCCGGAAGCCCTCCGGCGAGCACCTGCTCGGTGACCGACAGCTGGCGGATCGCCACGGCGGCGACGTTGTGCGGGTGGCTTCGGACGAACTCGGAGTACAGCTGCGGGTCGAGCTGGCCGTCGTCGCCGATCAGCAGCCAGCGGACGTGGGGGAACTCCGTGGCGAGGCGCTCCAGCTGCCCACGCTTGTGGGCGGTCCCGCTGCGGAACCACCCATCCGGGGTCGCACCCCAGTCCGTAAGCAGCAGGGTGCCCCGCGGGAACAGGTGCCGCTGCAGGAACCGGGTCAGCGCCGGTGCGGTGTTCCAGGCGCCCGTCGACAGGTAGATGATCGGCGCACCAGGATGTGCCCTCGCGAGCCGCTCGTACAGCACGGCCATACCAGGCACCGACGCCCGGGCGTGCTCGTCCAGGACGAACGTGTTCCAGGCGGCGACGAACGGCCTCGGCAATGACGTGACGATGACGGTGTCGTCGACATCGCTGATGACCCCGAACGTCACGTCCGACCCGATGACCTGCACCGGCGCGGTGACGGGCGTGGCGTCGTCCGCGCTGAGCCTCACCTCCCCCCAGCCGGCCGGCAGATCCGACCGGACCACCGCGTCGATGTACCCGCCCCGGTCGGTGCGCAGGACGTGCCGGTGGCTCCCCGCCTCCACCACCACCTCGGCTTCGCAGACAGCGGCGGTGAGGAAGTGCCGCCAGCCGCGCACCGCCGCGTCCTTCCGTCGGGGGCGCGGCTCGGGACGCTTCAGCAGCAGGCGGCACATCACCCGCACCCAGCCCGGCGCGCCATAGCCCACGTAGGGGGTCAGCGTCGGCTTCCAGCCGCGACCGGACAGCCGGCGCTCGACCCGGGCGTGGATGGCGTCCTCGATGCGGGCGGCGCGATGAAGCACCGCGGCGTCCACGTCCCGCGCGTCGTCAGCCACCTCGACCACGCCGTGACTCTGCCACACCTCCGCCGAGCGCCTCGACCGCGTGCGCGAACACCCCTGGTAGTGCTCGGGACGCCGGCACGACGGCCCGCCTCAGGGGCGCCGCACTCGTCGCTGCGACGAGCGTCGCGGTGACGTATCGGTAGCTGCGGCTGATGTCGGCCCAGCGTCGCTCACAGACGGCGGGGCGTCCCGCCTCGATCGCGTCGAGCGCAGCCCCCGCGCTTTCTAGCCCGACTCGCAGCCCCTCCCCCGTCAACGCGTCGACGTAGCCCGCTGCGTCCCCCACGAGCAGCACACGCCCGGCGACGCGGCGGGCCACCCGCTGCCGCAGCGGACCGGCTCCGCGCACCGGGCTGGCCCACTCCGCCGCACCGACCCTGGCGACGCAACCCGAACCGGCGTCCGTTGCTGCGCACCGGGACACCGAGCAGGCCTCTCGTCGTGGAGTGCAGACCGTCACAGGCCAGGGCCCACGGCGTCTCGAGGACGGCACCGCGCGACAGCTCCAGCCGGACCCGCGAGCCGTCCTGCACCAGCGCGACGACCCTGTCCGGGATGACCTCCACACCCGCCGTCCGAGCGCCGTCCGCCAACGCCCGGTGCAGCTCCGTCCGGCGCGCCCCGAGTCCGGGCCGGTCGAGAAGCTGTGCCGGGCACCGGACCCGCCGTAGGCGCGAAGGTAGGAGATCCCTTGGAACGGCATGCCTCTCGGGCGCACCCCCAGCCGATCCAGGACCGCAACCGCACCCGGCATCAAGCCCTCGCCGCAGGCCTTGTCCACCGGCGCCGGACGAGGCTCGACCACGACCGCGCGCATACCGCGTGACGTGGCGTCGGCGGCGGCGAGACCCACAGGCCCCCCGCCGACCACGACGACGTCCGGCTTCACGGACGGCTCACGCCGGCTCGCCAGCGAGTACGCGACGCTCAACCGGCAGGCGAAAACCCAGCAGCAGCAAGGCGTTCAGTACGGTGAAGGCGATTGCCGTCACCCAGGCGCTGTGCACGAGCGGCAACGCCATCCCCTCCACGACGACCGCCACGTAGTTGGGATGGGCCAGCCAGCGGTAGGGGCCTGACGAGACGAGCGGCACGCCCGGCAGCACGATCACCCGGGTGTTCCATCGCCGGCCGAGGCTGCGGATGCACCACCCGCGCATCGCCTGGGCGAGGAGAACCAGTACGAACATCGACCAACCGAGAACAGGCACGAACGGCCTGTCAGCGATGCTCACCTCCACCAGGCAACCGACGAGAAAAGCCGTGTGCAGCAACACCATCGGGGGGTAGTGCGACCGGCCGTACTCGACGCCTCCGCGACTGAGCGCCCACTGGGCGTTCCGCCGCGCGACCACGAGCTCAGCGAGCCGCTGCACCACGACGGCACCGAGGAGCACGACGTACCAGGTCAGGCTGTCCATCTCCTGCGCGTCCCGTCAATTCCACTGCAGGAGAACCAGTTCGGCGCAGAAGCCTGGGCCCATCGCCAGCAGCACCCCGTACTCGCCGGCGGCCCCCCGGTGACCCGAGGCCCCGACTTCCTCGATCGTCGCGGCGAGCACCTGCAGCACCGACGAGGAGGACAGGTTCCCCACGTCCCGCAGCGAGGCCCACGAGTGCCGCAGCGCTCCGTCCGGGAGCGACAGGGAGTTCTGCACCGCCTCGAGCACGCGCGGACCGCCGGGGTGGCTGATCCAGTGCGTGACGGCGTCCATGCGAAGGCCACAGTCGTCGAGGAAGCCGGCGACGTCCTTTTCCAGGTGCTCCCGCACCACGTCGGCGACGCTGGCGGCGAGGACGATGCGGAACCCCGTTCCCCCGATGTCCCAGCCCATCACCCGTTCCGTGTCCGGGTACATCCGGCTGCGCGTGCGCAGCACGCGCGGGACCAGTTCGCCCGGCGGGTAGGTCTCCTCAGCCGACCCGACGCGGTCCGCCCCTGACATGACCACTGCCGTGGCGCCGTCCCCGAACAGGCTGCTGGCGACGAGATTCGGAGTGGACGAATCGTCCCGCTGCACGGTGAGCGAGCAGAGCTCCACGCTGATCAGCACCGCGACGTGACTCCGGTGCCCCAGCAGGTAGTCGTGCAACCGGGCGATACCCGCCGCCCCGGCGACGCAGCCGAGGCCGAACACCGGGACCCGCTTGACGTCCGGCCGGAGCCCCAGCCGCCCGACCAGGCGCGCGTCCAACGACGGGGCGGCGACGCCGGTCACGGAGGTGAGCAGCACGAGGTCGACGTCTGAGGGCTGCAGGCGCGCGGCGTCAAGTGCGTCGCGCGTGGCGCGCTCGGCGAGGTCGAGTCCCGCATCGATGAACACGTCGTTCGCCTGGCCGAACGAGCGGAGGCGGGGGTAGGCCTCCAAGGGCAGCACCAGGTTGCGGAACTCGACCCCGGCCGAGGCGTGGAAGCGTCGCAGCAGCGCCTGGTCCTGCCCGGGGAGCACGAGGTCGGCGAACATCTCGGTGATCTCGTCCTGCCGATAGCGGTGCGCCGGCATGGCCGGTGCGACCGACAGGATCCTGCTCACGCCAGCCATCCTCACCCACCTTGGCTAATGCCGCACCCGTCACGGGCAGTCCTGCTGCATCCTGGCGGCGTGGGGAAGCGACTCAGGGCCCGCTGGGGGGCGATGCTGCTCGCAGGTGCCGCGGCGCTCGCCGTCCTGTTCGGGCTGTCCGACGAGGCCACGTCGTCGAGCGACGTCGCGCCCGTCCGGGCGCCCGACCCAGTCATCACGGCGGTTCCGGACGCCGGCAGGCCGGTTCTGCAGGTACCCGCCGGCCGGGTGCGCTCCACCGTGATCATCGCGCTGCACGGCTACACGGGAAGCCCAGCGCAGCTGCAGAAGGGACTGAGGAGCGACGCCTGGGCGCGGGAGCTCGGCGCCACGGTGGTGTACCCCCGGGGGCTGGGCGCCCGGTCGTCCTGGAACGCCGGCGGTTGCTGTGGCTCTGCCGCCCGGTCCGGGATCGACGACGTGGGGTACGTGTCGCGGCTGATCGGTTCGCTACGAGAGCGGGGCGGGCAGCGGTTCATGCTGGTCGGCTACTCCAACGGCGGAATGCTGGCCTACCGGGTGGCGTGTGAGCGGCCCGACCTGGTGAACGAGGTTGCGGTGGTCAACGCCACCATCACCGTGCCGACGTGCGAGGGCGCCTTCTCGGCGCTGCACCTGGCCGGTGAGCTCGACGACTCCGTGCCGATCCAGGGCACGGACGACGTGCCCTACCTGTTCACCGGGTTCCGGCCGTTGGCCGAGCTCCCGAACGTTGCGCCCAACGCCCGGATCGACGTGCGGGTGCTACCCCGCGTCGGCCACGAGATCTCCCCGCTGGCGCACGACCTGATCACGGACTGGATCGCGGCGCGCTCCTAGCGACCGTATCGGCACGGATGAGGCCGAGTCGCGGTCGGCCGCCGGTGTGATGGGCGGCGTTCGTCACCCGGCATCGAGTGGTGCCAGCCCGGTCCCAGGGGGTCGATTTGTGCCCCGACGAACAGCGTTGTTACAGTTCGCACATCACCCATCCAGAGTGGCTGAGAGACCTGGCTCTACGACGCCGCAGCAACCGAACCGCCGACAAAGACCTTCGACGGGGAACGGTGCTACTGCCAGGAACGATGGAAAGGAAGTCGCACCGTGCCGTTGAACTGCGACCACGTCCGCACCACTGACGCCGGCTCACTGCCACGTACGCCCGATCCCATCGTCGCCCGCCAGAAGGCACTGGGCATCGACTTCTCGGATCACGGCGAGTACAGGCACCAGATGTCGGACTCGGTCGATTCCGGCGCGTGGTGGAACTGTCGCCTCTCCCGACTCGGCGGTGTCAACGTGGTGCCGGCGTCCTTCTCCCACCGTCGGGACCGCCTACCTAGCTGAGGGCCCTCGCTGAGGGGTCTGGCCGGTCACCAGGCCAGATGTAGAGGACGGCTGACGTCCTCATCTGGAGCTTTCTGCACTCACCTTCACACCGACCTTCGCACCAATCTGCCATCCATGAAAGGAAAAGCCATGTCCCTGTACCTGTTCGAGATTGTCCCTGCGGTCACGACCAAGGAGTCGGCAACCCAGATCATCGAAGCTGTCACGACGGCGGCTGCGACGGCCGGGGCCGAGGTCGTCGAGAGCCAGGTGACGGCAGGACAACAGCGCATCTTCGTCGTCATCGAAGGCAACAGCGACCTGGGCCTCGAGAACGCCATCCCCTCAGCTGTCGGCGACCGTGCCGAGCAATTGACCGGTCCGGACGAGGTACGCCTGGTCGGCGCCGAACTCGAGGAGATCAAGAAGTTGCGCAAGGGCGCCGGCTACCTCGTCGAATGGGACCTACCGGCGGAGATCGACATGGAGACCTACCTCGCACGGAAGAAGGCCAACTCACCCAAGTACGCCGAAGTGCCCGACGTCAGCTTCCTGCGGACCTATGTTCGCGAAGACACGATCAAGTGCCTGTGCTTCTACGACGCCCCGGACGAGGCGGCCGTGCGGCGAGCACGTGAGGTGGTCAGCACGCCCGTCGACCGCCTCCACGAGCTGGGCTAGCCGGCGTGGTGGACCTGCTTGCGGAACCGCTGCTGGACTATCCCCAGCGGAGTGACGTTCTGACCAGGTCTCGGGGGTCCGCGGCTGCGGTCGACGCCGGTCAGGCGTCGCCCTTCGAGTTGATCCACTACCTGGGCAAGTGCGGCCTGCTGGAACTGGGCCGGAACGGGGCCTGGTTGCCGATGGCCGCTGTCGTCCATGACATTGCGTCGCAATGCCTCGCCACCGCGTTCTCGGTGTGGGGCCATCGGATGGCCATGGCGTATCACGATGCTGTCGGAGCCGCGCCCCCTTCGGGCACCGTCAGCGGTCGGGTTCCGGCAGTCTCCGCGATGGCTCCGGCCTTCAAGGCTGCGGCCGGGATCGGCGATATCCCCGTCCACGCCCGCAGCGTGGACGGCGGCCTGGTCATCAATGGCACGATCCCTTGGGCCTCGAACGTGTGTGAGGACGCCAGCATCGTGCTACCGGTCGTTCGCACCGGTCCGGGCGGCCGAACACCGCTGATCGTGCGGACGACGGTGGGGGCCACCGGATTGAGTGCCCGGCATCTGGAGGACCTGCTGGCCCTGAACGCCACCCGCTCAGCGTCATTGGAGTACACGGACGTCCTCGTCCCTGCCGAGGATGTCCTCACCGAGGACGTACCCGGTTTCCTGGCTGCCGTCAGAGGACCCTTCTTGCTGCTGCAGTCCGCCTTCTGCCTGGGGCTGTCCGCTGCGGCACTGAGATCTGCCGTTGAGCGGCTCACCGGGGTGAACACGGTCTTCACGGCGGATGCGCGCGAGGCCATGGCCGAATACACCCGCCTGCGCAGCGACCTGGTCGCCATGTCGAAGGCACCCGGTGCGCAGACCGAGCATGCGCTGCTGCGCCTTCGACTCGACAGCGGCGCACTGACCGGCACCACGACTCGTCTGGAGGCAGCCGTGGTCGGCGGCCGTGGGTACAAGGCCACGTCGCCGACGGCACGACGACTGCGCGAAGCCGCTTTTCTGCCTGTCCAATCACCCACGGAAGGACACCTGCGATGGCAGCTCCAGCACTCAGGGTGAAAGGTGCCTGCAGGACGTATGAGGCAGCCGCCGGCCCGGCCCTGGACCACGTTGACATGGTCCTGGATCGGGGCGAAGTGCTGGCAGTGCTCGGCCCCAGCGGCAGCGGCAAGTCAACCCTGCTGCGCGCCATCGCCGGCCTCGAGCCCTTGGACTCGGGCAGCATCGAGTTCGAGAACCCTGACGAACGACTTGCCGTGGTGTTCCAGAATGCTGCGCTTTTCCCTTGGCTGTCCGTCCGCGAGAACGTCGCCATTGGCGGCCGGTATCGACGCAACCGGGACCGCTACAGCCGTCAGCACGTGGAGGAACTGCTCTCCATCCTGGGGCTCGTGGAGCACGCGGATTCCTACCCGGATGAACTCTCCGGCGGGCAGGCACAACGGGCCGCCGTTGGCCGTGCCCTCGCCATCCGCCCTGACATCCTGCTGCTCGACGAGCCGTTCAGCGCCCTGGATCCCGCTCTGCGCACCATCCTGCAGTCCTGGCTCCGTGACTTGATCGACCGTCTGCAGCTCACCGCCGTGATCGTCACCCACGACGTGGATGAGGCCATCGCTCTGGGTGACCGGATCGGGTTCTTCGCCGGCCCCAAGGGATTCACCCGTCAGTGGACGACGACCCACGGCTCCCCCGCACGCAAGGACATCCTGGCGCATTACGCCTCGCGGGACAGCGAAGCGGTGAGTGTCTGACCATGCTGAATCGCCGCACGCTCTTGGGAGGCGCGCTCGGAGCTGCAGTCTCTGGCACTGCGTGGCTGGCCGGCTCCGCGGTCGCGGGGACCCGGCCTCCGTCCAGCGAGGAACCGATCAGGATCGGCTACCTGCCGATCACGGATGCGACGCCGTTGCTCATCGCCCACCAACGAGGTCTCTATCGCCGGGCCGGCGCCCCGGTGGCCGATCCGATCCGGTTCAGGTCCTGGGCATCACTGTCTGAAGCGTTCATCGTGGGGGAGGTCGACGTCATCCACCTCTTGATGCCGATGGCCCTTTACATGCGGTTCGACCTGCGTGCCGATGTGAAGGTCGTCGCCTGGAACCACGTCAACGGTTCCGCGTTGACGGTCCGTCGAGACATCGACCGCCTGGAACAACTCGCCGGGGAGACCGTGGCCATCCCGGCATGGTGGTCAATCCACAACATCATCTTGCAGAAGATGCTCCGCGCCCGCGGCCTGACGCCGGCGATCCGCGTAACACCGTCTGCTTCCCAGGGAACGGTCGCGCTCCTGCCAATGGCGCCAGCCGACATGCTCCCGGCGCTGCACAACGGGGTGATCGGCGGTTATGTCGTCGCCGACCCGTTCAATGCTGCTGCTGAGATCAAAGGCGTGGGCAAGATCCATCGCTTCCTGGGCGATGTCTGGCGGGACCACGCCTGCTGCGTCACTGTCATGCGCGGCGAGCTGCTCCGCAACCGGGCTGCAGAGGCGGCAGCCTTCATCGATGCCCTCGTCTCAGCGCAGCTCTTCAGTCGCGAATACCGAGTGCGGAGCGCAACGGCATTGGCGGACGGATATCTGCCGCAGACGTCATCGGCCATCGAACGGGCGCTCACCTATCCAGCAAGTGACTACGCGTCCGCGCTGCGCAACCCGGGGTGGCGCGGTGAACGCCTCGACTTCATGCCTTACCCGTACCCGTCCTTCACCCAGGAACTCGTCACCAGCATGCGGGACACGGTGGTGGACACCTCCACGACTTTCATGCGCAGCCTGGACCCGTCGACGGCTCACACCCGGTTGGTCGACGATTCCATGGTGCTGCGCAGCATTGCTTCCCGCGGCGGCCTCGCGGTGTTCGGCTCGCCGGCGACCCGGACGGAGTACATCAGCGCATGAACCATCACAGAGCGTGGACGATCTCATGACCCATCACACGACGTGGACGACGCAAGCACCCGCACGCAGTACGGGCGCCCGAGCGCGCACCACCGCCGCGGGTTCCGGGATCCGGAAGAACCTGGGCCTCGGGACGTTGGGGGCCGCCACGGCGATCGGCCTCTGGTGGATCTTCACCCACACTGCCGGGCAGGACAATCCATTGATTCAGGCATTCGTGCCCGAACGCGTTCCAGCAGCCCTGTTCGCGCTGCTGGAGCGAGACGTTCTGCTCGCCGATGCCTGGGCAAGTCTGCGTCGGCTCATGGCCGGCATGGCCGTGGCTGCTGTCCTCGGCATCGGCGTCGGGATCCTCATCGGCTCCTCGCAGACCCTGGACAGACTGAGTTCGCCCGTCGTGCAGTTCCTGCGCATGATCTCCCCGCTGTCCTGGGCGCCCGTGGCCGTTGCACTGTTCGGGGTCGGAGACGCGCCGGTCTTCTTCCTCGTCGCGGCGGCCGCCGTGTGGCCCATCGTCATCAACACCGCCCTCGGGGTGCGCTCCATCGACCCATACCACTGGCGGGTGGGGCAGACTCTCGGCGCCAGTCGCTTCGAAGCGGTACGCACCGTCCTGATCCCGGCAATCCGCGCCCATGTCATGACGGGCGTCCGGGTGGCCCTGGGCATCGCCTGGGTGGTGCTCGTGCCCGCCGAGATGCTGGGCGTCGGCAGCGGTCTCGGCTACGAGATCCTGAATGCCAGGGACCGGCTGGCCTATGACGAGATGCTCGTGGTGATCCTCACCATCGGCGTGCTGGGCATCATTCTAGACTTGCTGACCCGGATCCTGTTGCTCGACCGCCGCCGACGCTGACGCGGCCCGAACCACACCATGTCCCGTTCGAAGGAGGCACCTCATGTGCGAGAAACCGACGGATTCCCCGGTGAAATCCACGCTGACCTACCGACTGCTCACGGGCCCAGATGACCGGGCCTTCTGTGAACGGGTGTCCGCGGCACTGCGAGAGGGATACGAACTCCACGGCAGTCCGTCGCTGACCTTTGACGGTGACCGCGTGATCGTAGCCCAGGCAGTCATCCGGAAGTCCGACGATGACCGGTGAGCCAAACGTGGGCTACGCAGGTGACCTCACCGTCGAGCAAGCGGCGGAACGCGTCCGGGGCGGGGCAGTGCTGGTGGACATCCGTTCGGCGCAGGAATGGGAACAGGTGGGCGTCCCGGTGACCGAAGACCTCGGAGATCCCGCCGTGTTCGTTGAATGGAACGACAGCGGCGGCAGCCGGAACCCGCACTTCCTGGAGGAGATCGCGCCGCTGGAGGGCCGGGAGATCATATTCCTCTGCCGCTCCGGCCGGCGTTCCGTAGCGGCTGCCGAGTACGCCAGTGCAGCGGGCCACACTGCCTACAGCGTCCTCGGCGGTTTCGAGGCGCCGGGCGGGTGGCTGGACCGCGAGTTGCCATGGAGCAAGGTTCAAGTGAGAAGGTCCACGTGAGTTTGGAGACATCAGGCGAGGAGCAGGCCGGCGCTTCTCCCGCACCGGACTGGGACCAGCAGACGCTGGCGGTACGTGGCGGGATCAACCGCACGCCCTTCCAGGAGACGTCGGAGGCGCTGTTCCTGACCTCGGGATACGTGTTCGACTCGGCGGAGGCCGCCGAAGCGGCCTTCAACGGTGAAGTGGAGCGCTTCGTCTACTCCAGGTACGGCAACCCGACTATCGCAGCCTTCCAGGAGAGACTGCGGTTGCTCGAAGGCGCAGAGGCCTGCTTCGCGACGTCGACCGGCATGTCGGCCGTCTTCACGGCCCTCGGGGCACTGCTTGCCGCCGGTGACAGGGTGGTCGCCGCCCGAAGCCTCTTCGGGTCCTGCTTCGCGATCCTCAACGAGATCCTGCCCCGGTGGGGTGTGCAGACCGTCTTCGTGGACGGTCATGACCTGGCGCAGTGGGAACGGGCACTGGCCACGCCCGCCACGGCCGTCTTCTTCGAGTCGCCGTCGAATCCGCTCCAGGAGCTGGTGGACATCCGGGCCGTCGTGCAGCTGGCCCACGCCGCGGGCGCGCAAGTCGTGGTCGACAACGTCTTCGCCACCCCGTTGCTGCAGCGCGCCACGGATCTGGGCGCCGACGTCGTGGTGTATTCCGGTACCAAGCACATCGACGGGCAGGGTCGGGTCCTCGGTGGGGCAGTACTGGGACGTCGGGACTTCGTCGACGGTCCGGTGCGGCACCTGATGCGGCACACCGGCCCATCACTGAGTCCGTTCAATGCCTGGACCCTCCTCAAGGGGCTGGAAACCATGGCACTTCGGGTCAACTATTCGACGGCGTCCGCTTTGAAGATCGCCACGTGGCTGGAGGGCCAGCCGGGTGTTCGTCGGGTGATCTACCCGTTCCTGGAATCCCACCCGCAGTATGAGCTCGCCCGTCGCCAGATGAGCGGCGGCGGCACCGTGGTCACGTTCGAGCTGGACCCCGGGACCGGCCGGGCGAAAGACGCGGCCTTCCGACTGATCGACGGACTGCGCATGGTGGATATCTCCAACAATCTGGGCGACACGAAGTCCCTGATCACCCATCCGGCCACCACGACGCACCGGGCCATGGGCGCGGAGGGCCGTGAGGCCATCGGCCTCGGCGACGGCGTCGTCAGGATGTCCGTCGGCCTGGAGGCAACCGATGACCTGATCTCCGACCTGGACCGCGCCCTTCACCGCTGACTCCGACACCGTCGTGTTGCGCCGAGCATGCCTTGCCGACGGTGCGCACGCGTTGAGTCGGTCGGGCGACGCTGCCTTGACCTGTTGTGTCTCGGCGGGTATCACACCGGGAATTCGACCGTTGACCGCCGTCACGGCGATGTGAGGCCGCTGTTCCTGCCATGTGGCCGCTTGGGCCGCTTCGGAGATGTGGGGAGACAGCCATCGGCGCCAGCAGGCCACCAAACTCCTCGCCGACCGCGACCGGCACCAGTGCCGAGGACGGGGCGTCAAACGCACGATCGTCCAGGACGCCGCTTCGTGCTAACTAATGCCGCACCCGTCACGGGCAGTCCTGCTGCATCCTGATCCCGTGGGGAAGCGACTCGGGGCCCGCTGGGGGGCGATGCTGCTGGCGGGTGCCGCGGCGCTCGCCGTCCTGTTCGGGCTGTCCGGTGAGGCCACGTCGTCGAGCGACGTCGCCTCAGCCCGCGCGCCCGACCCGATCATCACGGCGGTTCCGGACGCCGCCAGGCCGGTTCTGCAGGTACCCGCCGGCCTGGTGCGCTCCACCGTGATCATCGCCCTCCACGGGTACACCGGAAGCCCAGCGCAGCTGCAGAAGGGACTGAGGAGCGACGCCTGGGCGCGGGAGCTCGGCGCCACGGTGGTGTACCCCCGGGGGCTGGGCGCCCGGTCG
>JASBSH010000041.1 GCA_030149025.1 Actinomycetales bacterium
ATCCTGCCATTGCAGTCTCGAAGGGAAGAACGCTATGACCTCGCAGGACCTTGTGCCGCCCCCGATCGGTGCTCCCGCACCGGACTTCACACTCCGTGACCAGCACGGCCAGCAGGTCACGCTCTCCAGCCTCCAGGCAGAGGCGCCGGCACTGATCGTCTTCTACCCGTTCGCATTCTCCGGTGTCTGCCGGGGCGAGCTGCGCGAGATCAGGGACAACCTCGACCACTTCACCGGCCAAGGTGTGCAGGTGCTGGCCGTGTCCTGCGACCCGATGTTCGCGCTGCGCGCCTGGGCGGAGGCCGAGGGCTACGAGTTCCCGCTGCTCGCCGACTTCTGGCCGCACGGGGAGGTCGCCCGCGCGTACGGGGTCTTCGACGACAAGGTCGGCGCCGCGACGCGGGGCTCTTTCCTCGTGGACGAGGCCGGCGTCCTTCGCTGGTCGGTGGTCAACGGGATGGGGGAAGCCCGTGACCTGGACGCGTACCGAGAGGCGATCGCGGGGTTGGCGAGCGTCTGAGGCTGTCCTGTGAGCCGGCTTTGCAGGGGCTGACTTCCCCTCGACCCCAGGAGTGCGGTTTGCTAGTCCGCAGCCACGGTCGCCGCTGGCCCGAGACTACGGCGGCCGTGGCCCTCGCCTGCGCATGGTCCTCTTGGTTGGCCTGCAGACGAAGGGGCCTGTAGCTCAGTTGGTAGAGCACCGCGTTTACACCGCGGGTGTCGTCGGTTCGAGCCCGGCCGGGCCCACACAGCGCTGTCGGACGTGCTTGGCACGTCCGATCACGACCACGGATGATCAACTGTGTGTAGAAGAGCGCGTACTCGCTGTGACATCCCGCCGGTCCCGATAACCTCCGACCGTGAGCATTGCTGCCTCTGCGGTGACCCGGTCCGGCACCAGCACCGCCTCCGCGCGGTCACTGACGTTGCGTGACGTCGTCGGCGAGCTGGACCGGCTGTACCCACGGTCCTGGGCTCACGGTTGGGACGCCGTCGGTCTCGTCTGCGGGGACCCGCAGGCACCGGTCCAGCGCGTCCTGCTGGCCGTCGACCCGGTGGCCGAGGTCGTCGACCAGGCGATCGAGCTGGAGGCGGACCTTCTGGTCGTCCACCACCCGCTGCTCCTGCGTCCCGTGCACTCGGTGGCCGCGACCGACGCCAAGGGTGCTGTGGTGCACCGGCTCATCCGTGCGGGCTGCGGCCTGTACGTGGCGCACACCAACGCGGACGTCGCGGTGCCCGGTGTGTCGGACGCGCTCGGTCGCGTACTCGGCCTGCGGAACCTCAGGCCGCTGTCGCCGGATGCAGGTGATCCCTTGGACAAGATCGTCGTCTTCGTCCCGGAGCGCGACGCGGAGGCCGTCCTGGATGCGATGGCACAGGCCGGTGCGGGCAGTATCGGCGAGTACGAGCGCTGCGCGTGGACGACGAGTGGTACCGGCACCTTCGTTCCCTCCGACCGGGCGAACCCCCACATCGGGCAGGCGGGGCAGCGCGAGCGGGTCACCGAGACCCGGGTCGAGATGGTGCTGCCCCGGCTGGCGCGTTCCGCAGTGGTCGCCGCGATGCGGGCGGCCCACCCGTACGAGGAGCCCGCCTTCGACGTGATCGAGCTGGCCGACCTGCAGGGGCCGCGCGGGATCGGGCGGGTCGGGGACCTGCCCGCCACGAGGACCCTGGAGCTGTTCGCCGGCGAAGTTGCACGGGCCCTGCCGCACACCGCTCAGGGGATCCGCGTGTCCGGTCCGCCCGACGCGCAGGTCCGTACCGTCGCGGTCTGCGGTGGGGCGGGGGACTCGCTGTTCGACGCGGTGCGCGCGAGCGGCGCGGACGTCTACGTGACGGCCGACCTGCGGCACCACCCTGCGTCGGAGGCACGTGAGCGGGCGGCCGGGGGGCCGCCCTATCTGGTCGACGTCTCCCACTGGGCTAGCGAGTGGCCGTGGCTCAACGGCTGCGGGGACCGGCTCGCTGCGGCGCTGGAGAGCTGCGGCACTACGGTTGACATCACGGTGAGCCGGCTGAACACGGACCCGTGGACGTTCCGCATCCCGAGCTCTGGAGGACTCGTCCGGTGACCACTGCCAACGCCCTGGACCAGGTGCGACTGCTCGACGTCCAGGCGCTGGACACCCGGCTGAACCAGATCGAGCACCGACGGCGGAGGCTCCCCGAGCACGCCCAGCTCGCGGAGGCCCGGCAACGGGCTGACTCCGTCCGCGACCAGCTCATCGCCGCCCGGACGGAGGCGGGGGACGTCGCCCGGGAGCTGGTGAAGGCGGAGGCCGACGTGGAGCTCGTGCATCAGCGCGCCGCCCGCAACCGCTCCAGGCTGGACGCCGGCGCGGGCAGCGCCAAGGACCTGCAGGCGCTGCAGCATGAGCTCGAGTCCCTGGCGAAACGGCAGAGCGACCTGGAGGACGTCGAGCTCGAGGTGATGGAGCGCAGCGAGCAGGCCCAGGCGACGGTCACCCGGCTCGAGGCGGAGCAGCGTGAGGTCACCGAGGCGGTCGAGAAGCTGACGCAGGCGCGTGATGCGGCCCTTGCGGAGCTGGACGGCGAGGCCGGGCGGGTGAGATCGGAACGCGAGGAGATCGTCTCGGGACTCGACCAGGACCTCATCGCCCTCTACGAGAAGGTCCGCGAGGCGAGCGGCGGGGTGGGTGCCGCTGCGCTGAAGAGCGGCCGCTGCGAAGGCTGCCGGCTGCAGCTGACCCCGATCGACCTGAACCGGATCCGGGCCGCCTCGCCCGACGAGGTCGTGCGCTGCGAGGAGTGCCGGCGGATCCTCGTCCGCACCCCGGACTCGTGGCTGTGAGCGCGCGGCGCCTGATCGTCGAGGCGGACGGCGGCTCCCGCGGCAACCCGGGTCCGGCCGGGTACGGGGCCCTGGTGCGCGACGCGGCCACGGGGGCGGTGCTGTACGAGATCGGCGAGTCGATCGGCACGGCGAGCAACAACGTCGCCGAGTACAGCGGGCTCATCGCTGGTCTGCGCGCGGCGGTCGACATCGAGCCGGGAGCGTCGGTCGAGGTCCGCATGGACTCCAAGCTGGTCGTCGAGCAGATGACCGGCCGCTGGAAGATCAAGCACGAGGACATGCGCCGCCTGGCGCTCGAGGCGAAGAAGATCCTGCCGCCGAGCCAGGTCACGTACACCTGGGTTCCTCGGGCGCAGAACGCCGAAGCGGACCGGCTCGCGAACGAGGCGATGGACGCCGCCGCCCGGGGTGAGGAGTGGCGGCTCACCGAACGCCCGGCACCGACCTCCGGCGGTGGGCAGCAGGCGCCGGCGGAGGCGCAGGGGCGGGCGCAGGCGCCGGCGCAGGCGCAGGGGCGGGCGGAGGCGACGGCGCAGGCGCGTGGCTCGGGTCCGGTGCGACCGTCGCCCGCAGACGGCTACGCCGGGGACGTCACCCCCACCGACGCCTACCGGCTGCTCGAGCAGGAACCGAGCGCGGTGCTGGTGGACTGCCGCACTCGCGCCGAGTGGTCGTTCGTCGGGGTCCCGGACCTCTCGGGGCTGGGCAAACGGCCGGTGCTGCTGGAGTGGCAGCGCTACCCCGACGGCGCCCAGAACCCCTACTTCACCGAGCGGCTGCGCGAGCAGCTGCGTGGGGCCGGGGACGGCGTCCCGCTGGTGTTCATCTGCCGGTCCGGCGGCCGTTCGGTCGCTGCCGCGCGCGCCGCCACCCAAGCCGGGCTCGGTCCCGCCTACAACGTGTTGGACGGGTTCGAGGGCCCGGTGGACGAGCACGGGCACCGCGGTTGCGCGGGATGGCGGGCCGAGGGCCTGCCCTGGCACCAGTCCTGAGCTCACCGCGCACACCCCCGCTCACCCCTCCCGCCGCGCGCCCATGGCAGCCCCACCATGGAGTTGATCATGCAATCCCGGTTCACGGTCTTCGATGAGTGCAGCCGTGGATGCAGGAAAGGCGCGTGCTGACGACACCTGTGCTGCATGCATCCCTGCACCCATCGGCGACGCTCGCGCTCTGAACCGGGATTTCATGATCACCGGAGTGTCAGTGGTGAGCCGGTCAACTGGTGATGACCTGCAGAACCGGCCGGCCGCGCTCTTCACCCAGCTCCACGGCGTAGTCGTCACCGAGTCGGTCGGCCAGCAGCGCAGCCAGCTGCTCGGGCGTTCTCGGGTCACGGCCGGAGTGCGTCATCAGCTGCCGTGCCACCAGCCCCCGCGTCTGTTTCGCCATGTGCGACACCACGCTCCGCCGACCGGAGACCTCGCGCAGCACCTGGACGGGCACCACCCGTTCCGGGTCCGGCGGCCGCCAGGCCGCCGCGTAGCTCGCCGAGCGGCAGTCCACGAGCAGACGGTCCTGCGTGACGTCGTCCAGGGCTGCGCTCAACCGGTCCCGCCAGAACGAGGCGAGCTGACCGACTCCCGGCAGGTCGACGTCCATGGACAGCCGGTAGGGCGGCACCCGGTCGGCCGGGCGCAGTACGCCCCACGCGGCCGAGACCACGAGCAGCCGGGTCGCGGCCCTGCGCTTGGCTCCGGCCGGCAGGGTCGGGTAGTCGAGCGCGTCGTACAGGACCCCCGTGTACAACGCGGACGCCGGCACGGCGGGTTCGGTGCGCCACCGCGTGTTGTGCTCGACCTCGTCCGCGAGCGAGGCGCCGACGCGGAGCATCGAGAGGGAGTCCGGCCCGGCACTGACCTTCTCCAGCGCAGTGAGGACCTGCTCACGCGCCGGTGTCAGCCCCGGGAAGGACAGCGACGACAGGTCGACCGGTGCGCCGCGGCGGCGGGGCGTCTTGCCTTCGGACGGCGGCAGCAGGACGAGCACGCGGCTCAGGGTAGGCGGGTTGCTCCGGGCGGTCGGACTGCCGGGGGCACTGCGGTAGGCGGGCCGCTGAAGGGGCAGGGGCTTTCGGCCCGCCGTAAGGTGCGGTCGGCGGTTGACGGTGCAACCAGGAGGGAGATCAGGAGGCAGGATGCCGACGAGGATCCGAACGACGCGCGGGGGTGACCGGGGTGGCCCGTTACCCGGGGCGCCGTCCGGTCTGCTCGACGGCGTGATCGCCCGCGAGCCGTTTGACGAGGCGCTGGATGTCATCCGGGCGGAGCTGGAGCTTCCGGACGGCTTCCCGCCCGAGGTCCTCGCCGCGGCGGAGGCCGCCGTCGCGAACCCGCAGCTGCCGACGGACGACCTGCGGGACCTGGAGCTGTTCACGATCGACCCGCCGAGTGCGACGGACCTCGACCAGGCGATGCACCTGGAACGGCAGGGCGGGGGCTACCGGGTGCACTACGCCATCGCCGACGTCCCGGCGTTCGTGCCGCCGGGTTCCCCGGTGGACGACGAGGCCCGACGACGCGGCCAGACGCTGTACGCGCCGGACGGGCGCGTTCCCTTGCACCCCAAGGCGATCAGTGAGGGCGCGGCCAGTCTGCTGCCCGGGCAGGACGCTCCGGCCTTCGTGTGGGTCTTCGACCTGGACGCCGACGCACGCACGTCCGCGGTCCGGGTGCACCGAGCCATGGTGCGCAGTCGCGCGCAGCTGGACTACGAGTCGGTGCAGGCGCAGCTGGACGCCGGCACCGCGCCCGAGGCGCTGCAGCTCCTGCGCGAGGTCGGCGGCAAGCGGATCGAGCTGGAGCGGGAGCGCGGGGGAGCGGCTCTGGCGATCCCGGACCAGCAGGTCGTGCAGCACCCGGACGGGTACGAGCTGCGGCTGCGACCACCGGTGCCGGTGGAGGACTGGAACGCCCAGATCTCGTTGATGACGGGGATGGCGGCGGCAGCTCTGATGCTGGACGGTGCGGTGGGCCTGCTGCGGACGATGCCTGCGCCGGATGCCGCCACCTTGCGGCGCTTCCGGCTCCAGGCGGCCGCACTCGGGGTTGCCTGGCCCGCCGACGTGGACTACCAGGACTTCCTCCGGTCGCTGAACCCTCAGGACCCGCAACACCTGGCGCTGCTGCACGAGTCGGCGTCGCTGTTCCGCGGGGCCGCGTACACGCCGGTCCTGGGCAGCGTGCCGGAGCAGCGGGAGCAGTCCGCGGTGGCGGCCCCCTACGCGCACGTCACGGCGCCGCTGCGTCGCCTCGTCGACCGCTTCGGTCTGCTGGTCTGCGAGGCGCTGTGCCGGGGCGCGCAGCCGCCCGACTGGGTGGTGGAGGCGCTCCCGCAGCTGCCGGAGATCATGCGCGAGTCCGACCGTCGCGCCGGCGAGTTGGAACGCGATGTGGTGGACGCCGCGGAGGCGGCAGCGCTGTCGGGTCACGTCGGGGCGTCGTTCCCCGCGGTGGTCGTCGACGTGAGCGCGGGCGGCGGCGGGCTCGTGCAGGTCACCTCGCCGCCGGTCCTCGCCCGGTGCGACGGTGAGCTGGAGCTCGGCGAGCAGGTGCAGGTCCGGCTGGTCGAGGCGGATCCGGTCGCGCGCAAGGTCCGCTTCGCCCTTGACCCACACGCACCCCACACCTCGCCGTGATCATGAGCCCGCGTCACCATCGGTGACTCGCCGGCGTCGCCGCGGTTCGGGGCACCGGCGCCCCGGTTCCGGGCACCGGCGGCCGTCGATGCAGCCGTCGATGCAGGAAAAGCGCGTCCTGACGACACCAAAGCTGCATCCATCCCTGCATCCATCCCTGCATCAACCGCTGCTCCCGCCCGGCGAGCACTATCCTGAGGGCGCGGATGAGCCGGCCGGGCGGCCGCGTCGGGCCTTCGGGTCCGCCGAGGAACGTCCGGGCTCCGCAGGGCAGGGTGGTGGGTAACGCCCACCCGGGGTGACCCGCGGGAAAGTGCAACAGAAAGCAGACCGCCAGGGCGCGAGTCCTGGTAAGGGTGAAACGGTGGTGTAAGAGACCACCAGCGCACCGGGTGACCGGTGCGGCTAGGTAAACCCCACCCGGAGCAAGGCCAGACAGGGGACGATCGAGGGCTGCCCGCCCGAGTCCCCGGGTAGGCCGCTGGAGGCGTGCGGCAACGCACGTCCTAGATGGATGGCCGCACATCGGCGGTGGGTGACCAGCGCCGAGGACAGAACCCGGCGTACAGGCCGGCTCGTCCGTCGCCCGCCCCTGACCTGCGCTTTCGCGCAGGTGGGGGGCTCGGCTGTCCTCAATGAGTCCGCGCCAGTCCGCGGCACCGAGTCGGCGGCGGAAGGACTCACCCCGCGGCGCGTCTTACAAACTGTGGCACACTTGGTGGGTGGCTGAGACGATCACTTTTCGCCCGGACGAGGACGCCCGACGGGCGCTGGCCGTTCTGACCCAAGACGGCACCCCGGTCTCCACTGCGGTGCGCGCGGCGCTGATCCAGGCGGCCAAGACCGCGGCGCAGGACCGATTGCGCGCGGAGGCCGCCGCATTGGCCGCCGACGAGGCTGACCGCGTTGAGGCGGTACAGGTGTTGCGGGACATGGAGACCCTACGTGCGTGGTGAGGTCTACCGGCTGCGTGTCCCTCGCGGCACGCGGGGCAATGAGCAGATCGGGGTCCGCTATGCCGTCGTAGTGCAATCCGATCTGCTCCCGCTGTCGACCTGGCTGGTGGCGCCGACCTCCACCTCCGCGCGTGCTGCGACCTTCCGCCCAGAGGTCGTCGTCAACGGCCGTCCCACGCGTGTGCTGGCCGAGCAGACCAGCGCGGTCGATCCGCAACGCTTGGGCGATTCCGCCGGGCATTTGAGCTTCGAGGAGCTGCGCCGGGTGGACGCAGCACTGCGCCTGGTCCTCAGCCTCTGACCCACTGCGCGCGGTCCGCGCCCATGGCGTCATTCCGCGAAGCCGCCGCACGATCGTGATCACGCTGCCGGCGCGCGCCGAAGTCTGGTGGTGCGAGATGGCTGAGATCGGGCGCCGTCCGGTCGTGGTCCTCTCCCGCGATGCAGTCATCCCGCGCCAACGGCGCGCCCTTATCGCACCGTGCACGACCACGGTCCGCGGCCTCATCAGCGAAGTCGGGCTCGAGCCGGGCGAGGACCCGGTACCCCGACGTTGCGTGGTCAACGTGGACTCGGTCGAAAGCGTCTCCGTCGCGGTCCTCGTCGAGCGGCTCGGACGGTTGGCCGACGCCCGTATGCGACAGATCTGCCGTGCCCTGGCCGTGGCGGTTGACTGCCCGGGCTGACCCATCCGTGCTAGGCCCCTGGGCTGCCGCCTGGCCCGAACAGGCTGCTTACACACCCGGAATGACGGTTCTCGCTGCTCCGTTCGGGTGAACGTCGGACACGGCTCAAGTTCGACGTCTACCGTGCCGATAGAGGAGCCGAGGTCGTGCCACCATTCGAGTGATACGGCGGTGGCACCAGGAGCGAACAGGTCGGGGAGGTGGAGAGCGTGCCCGCACAGCGCCGTCCCCTCCTCAAGAACGCGGCCGAGCTGATCACCGTGGCGGCCGCCGGCCTCATTCTCGTCGCCAGCGTCGCGACCGGCACGGGCATCGTCGGCAAGGGTGGATCCGACAACGTGACCCAAACGTCGGGCTCCACCGCCACCTCGCCGGGCGTCCGTCCGACCGGCCAGTACGTCAGCGGTCTCTCGTCGGCACGGGGTTCGGTCGACCCGTGGACGTCGGGCGACGGCACCCGCCGCACCTCCCCGCGGAGCACGATCGCGACCACCGGTTCCCGCGAGGAGTTCGTGGACACCCTCGGGCCATGGCTCTCCGTGACCCCGCCTCCCGCGCGTGGCTCGCAGCCCGCCGTGATCCCCGTTCCCACAACAGCGGGGACGACGACAGGCGGCTCCGGCACGCCAGCTGCGGCCCCGACGTCCCCGGCCGGTTCGCAGGCAGGCGGCGGCTCTACGGGGACGACACCGCCCGAAACCGCAACCCCCACGCCGTCGGGAAGCGGGACCCCGTCGCCGAGCGCGCCGCCGTCCAGCCCGTCCCCGACCCCCACGACGCCCACCACCTCGCC
The DNA here is from genome assembly GCA_030149025.1 of Actinomycetales bacterium. Classification (GTDB taxonomy): domain Bacteria; phylum Actinomycetota; class Actinomycetes; order Actinomycetales; family BWSM-131; genus BWSM-131. The sequence goes on from JASBSH010000041.1 coordinate 8,894, forward strand.
GAGCACGACGCCGCCGTCGACTGACAGCCCCAGCACCTCATCGCCGCCGCAGGACACACCGAGCGGCCCCACGGAAACCGGTGTGCCGTCGTCCTCGGGGACGTCCGACGCGCAGACCGGCACCACGGGTGGGTCGCAGTCGGGGCCGACAGCCACCTCCACCCCGAGCGGCGCTCCGCTCGCCCAGAGCGACTAGGCGGCCCGCTCGGCAGCCAGCGCCGCGGCGCCGACGATCCCGGCGTTGTTCCGGAGCAGCGCCGGGACGATCGGCGTCCGGAGCTCGAGAAGCGGCAGGAACTTCTCGTGCTTCTTGCTGACCCCGCCGCCGACGACGAACAGGTCGGGCCAGAACAGCCGCTCCAGCGCCTCGTAGTAGCGCTGCAGGCGCTTGGCCCACTGCTCCCAGGACAGGTCCTCACGCTCACGGGCGGAGTCGGCGGCTCGAGTCTCGGCATCGTGGCCGTCGACCTCTATGTGCCCGAGCTCGGTGTTCGGCACCAGGTCGCCGTCCAGCAGCAGGGCGGAGCCGATCCCCGTGCCGAGGGTGGTCACGATGACGACGCCGTCGACGTCCCGGGCCGCACCCCAGCGTGCCTCCGCCAGGCCGGCCGCGTCGGCGTCGTTCACGACCGTCACGGCACGGCCGGTCGCCCCGCGGAGCAGCGCCTCGACGTCCGTGTCGATCCACGCCTTGTCCACGTTCGCCGCGGTGCGTGCCACTCCGTGCTGGATGACGGCCGGGAAGGTCACACCGACAGGACCCTCGGGGCACTGACCCACGATCTGCGCGACGACTGCGGCGACGGCGTCCGGCGTCGCCGGCTGCGGGGTCTCGATCCGGATGCGGTCCGCGGCGAGCTCGCCGGCCGCGAGGTCGACCGGTGCCCCCTTGATGCCGGAGCCGCCGATGTCGACGCCGACCGCTCGCCCTTGCGTGTGCCGGTGCGCCACAAGGCCTCCTTCGGGTCAGGGAAGGGTGAGGATCTCGGCGCCGGTCTCGGTCACCAGGACCGTGTGCTCGAACTGGGCGGAGGGGCGCCGGTCGCGGGTGACGACCGTCCAGCCGTCGTCCCACATCTCGCACTCGTGTGTGCCGAGGTTCAGCATCGGCTCGATGGTGAACGTCATCCCGGTCTCGATGACCTCGTCGTGCCGGGGAGCGGCGTCGTAGTGGGGCACGATCAGGCCGGAGTGGAACGAGGTGCCGATGCCGTGACCCGTGAACTCCCGCACCACCCCGTAGCCGAACCGCTTCGCGTAGGACTCGATGACGCGGCCGATCACGTTGATCTCCCGCCCAGGACGCACCGCCTTGATACCGCGTTCGGTGGCGGCGCGGGTGCGCTCCACGAGCAGCCGGACCTCTCCGTTGACGTTCCCGGAGAGGAAGGTCGCGTTGGTGTCGCCGTGCACCCCCACCCCGTCGATCACGACGTAGGCGGTGATGTCGATGTTGCAGATGTCGCCGTCCTCGAGCCGACGGGAGTCCGGGATCCCGTGGCAGACCACCTCGTTGACGCTCGTGCACAACGACTTCGGGAAGCCGCGGTAACCCAGTGTGGAGGGGTAGGCACCGTGGTCGAGCAGAAACTCGTGCCCGATCCGGTCCAGCTCGTCGGTGGTCACCCCCGGGGCGACGTGCCGTCCCACCTCCTGCAGCGCCTGGGCGGCCAGGCGGCAGGCCACGCGCATCCGCTCGATCGTCCCGGCGTCCTTGACCTCCGACCCGGTGAAGGGCTGGGGCGCCGGTTTGTCCACGTACTCGGGGCGCGCGATGGACGCCGGAACGGGACGACGCGGCGAGATCGTGCCAGGTGCAACCGTGCCAGCCGCTGCGGTGGCAGTACGTGACGGCATGCTGGGAGTCTAGGTGGAACCCGGCAGCGGGCCCGTCAAGGGGAGGAGCGGCAGTGGCGAAGGAGTACTGGTTCAACATCCACACCCGTGAGGTCGAGGAGGGCCGCCAGAGCGACTGGCGCAACCTGATGGGGCCCTACCCGACCCGCGAGGCCGCTGAACAGGCCCTTGACACGGCGCGGGCGAACACCGAGCGCTGGGACGAGGAGGACCGGCGCTGGCGCGAGGGCGACGACGCCGACGACTAGACGCCACCGCCGAATCTCGTCATCGGCCGAATCTCGTCATCGGCATTGTGTTCCGGCCGGTTACTTGGTCTGCTGGTGTCGTCAGGATGACGAGAGGGCCCGGGCAGGTCCGATCCGGGTCCCGAGGCACTGGAGGTGCCCGTGAGCGGTCCGAGGCAGTCCGAGGAGTCCGACGAGTCCAGGCTCGACCCGTCCACCAGCACGGCGGAGGACGTCGTCCACGTCTCCCGCACCGTGAACGCACCGGTGGAGCGGGTCTGGCAGCACCTGATCAGCGAAACCGGCACCCAGGCGCTGCTGGGCACCGGCGTCCGGCTCGGAAGCAAGGGCGAGTCGTGGCACAGCGACGACGGCCCGCACGGGGTCGTCCGCAGCTACCACCCCATGGAGCAGCTGCGCGTGTCCTGGCACGCCGACCACGACGCTCCGCCCAGCATGGTCGACCTGAGGATGAGCGAGACCGGCAAGGTCACCACCGTCGACCTCGTGCACGAGAAGCTGTCACCGGACGACTCGCGGGACGAGCTGCGAAGCCACTGGGACGGCGCCCTCGACCGCTTCGCGCTCTCCCTCATGACGCCGAGCCCCGCGCCGTAACGACGGCCATCGCAGCCGCACGGCCGGGGATGCCGCTGACACCGCCGCCGCGCCGCGCGCCGGCACCGCACAGCAGCACCCGCTCGTGAGCCGTCTCCACACCCCAGCGGCCCACGTCGTCGGAGTGCTCGGCGAACGGCCAGGCCAGCTCGCGCTGGAAGATGTTGCCGCCGGGCAGCCCGACGTCGGTCTCGACGTCGACCGGTGACTTCACCTCCAGGCAGGGCTCGCCCTCGGGTGTGCGGGCGAGGCAGGACTCGATCGGCTCGGCCAGCACCGAGTCCAGCGACGCCAGGGTCGCAGCCAGTGCCTTGTCCCGCGTGCCCGCGTTGTCCTGACGGAACAGCCGCGCGGGCATGTGCAGCCCGAACAGCGTGAGGGTCTGCGCGCCCGCTGCCCGCAGGTCCGGCCCCAGGATGCTGTCGTCGGTGAGGGAGTGGCAGTAGATCTCGCACGGTGGCAGCGACGGCACCTGTCCGCCCACAGCCTCGGCGAACGCCGCCTCCAGCTGGGTGGCGCTCTCGTTGACGTGGAACGTCCCGGAGAAGGCCGCCGCCACGTCCACGTCCTCGCGCAGCCGCGGCAGCCGCGTCAGCAGCATGTTCACCTTCAACTGCGCGCCCTCGACGTCCTCGGCCTCATCGCCCAGCAGGCGCGCCAGGGTCGCCGGAGCGCAGCCGGCGAGAACGTGACCCGCCCCGACACAGTGCGTGGCGCCGTCCCGGTCCGTCCAGGTGACCTCGCCCGCCGGGTCGACAGCGGTCACCTCCGCCGACGTGATGATCTGCGCGCCGGCCGCCAGCGCCGCGTCCCGAAGGGCGCCGCTGACCGCGCCCATCCCGCCGACCGGCACGTCCCAGTCACCCGTGCCGCCGCCGATCACGTGGTACAGGAAGCAGCGGTTCTGGCGCAGGGACGGCTCATCGACGC
>JASBSH010000050.1 GCA_030149025.1 Actinomycetales bacterium
GGTCAACCAGGGCGACTACTACGGGAAGTACCTCAACAACCCGGCCACCTCGAGGTCGGGCAGCTGGGACATCTCCGAGCCCGGTTGGGTGGCGGACTGGTACGGCAACAACGGCCGGTCCTTCATCGCGGTGCTGTTCGACGGGCGCAAGTACGGCCCCAACACGGTGAACTACGGCGACTACAACAGCCCAGCCGTCAACGCCCTGATCGACAAGGCACTGGCCGCTACGAACCCGGACGAGGCGGCCGCCGACTGGGCGCAGGCCGACAGGCAGATCATGACCGACGCCGCGTTCATCCCGTTCCAGACGCAGTCGATCCCGCACTACCACTCCTCCAGGGTGAAGAACGCCATGTACTCGCCGTTCGCGGACCAGTACGACTTCACCAACCTGTGGCTGAGCGGTGGCTGACCAGCTGAGCCCGAGAGTGACTGAAACCGGATGAGCCTGCTAGAGGTTCGTGACCTGGAGGTCGCGTTCCACACCGCCGACGGGACGGTGCGCGCCGTGGACCGCGTCAGCTTCACCATCGACGGTGGGCAGACCCTCGCCGTGGTGGGTGAGTCCGGGTCGGGGAAGAGCGTCACCGCGCTCACCCTGCTCGGGCTCAACCGCGGCGCCGAGGTGGCGGGCACGGTCCTGTTCGACGGGGTCGACCTGCTGGCCATGGACGACGAGGCCATGCGAGCCGTGCGCGGCAACCAGATCGCGATGGTGTTCCAGGACCCGCTGTCCAGCCTGCACCCCCTCTACCGGGTCGGCTGGCAGATCGAGGAGGCGATCCTGGCCCACCGCGACGTGCCGAGACAGCAGGCGCGTGCGCGGGCGGTCGAGCTGCTCGACCTCGTCGGCATTCCCGAGCCGGCGCGTCGGGTGGACGACTACCCGCACCAGTTCTCCGGCGGTATGCGGCAACGGGCGATGATCGCCATGGCGCTTGCGCTCGACCCGCGGCTGCTCATCGCGGACGAGCCCACCACGGCGCTCGACGCCACCGTGCAGGCGCAGATCCTCGACCTGATCCGGCGCCTGCAGGGCGAGTTAGGGACCGCCCTCATCATCATCACCCACGACCTCGGCATCGTCGCCGACCTGGCCGACGACGTGATCGTCATGTACGCGGGCCGGGTCGTCGAGCGGGCCGACCGGCGCACCCTCTACTACCACCCACACCACCCCTACACAGTCGGGCTGCTGCGCAGCGTCCCCGGCTCGGTGGCCAGGGCCGCACGGCTGCAACCGATTCCGGGCCAGCCGCCCAGTCTCATCCGGTTGCCGTCCGGGTGCCGCTTCCACCCCCACTGCGAGTTCGTGATGGACCGCTGCGTCGACCACGACCCACCGGAGCTGCGCGTTCTGGGGGGTCTGCACCACGGGTCCGCCTGCTGGTTGCCGGGCGAGATGGTCGGCACGGACGACGACACGCACCGACGGCGTTCGGCCTACGCGGGTGCCCATCGGCAGACACTGGTCGGGTCCGGGAGCACGGCCGTACCGTGACGACAGCCTCCACCGAGCCGCTCATCACGGAGCCGCTGCTACAGGTCAGGGACGTGCGCAAGTACTTCCCGGTGGGGCGGGGTCTGCTCGGCGGCGCCCTCGCCGAGGTCAAGGCGGTCGACGGTGTCAGCCTCGACGTGCAGAGGGGTGAGACGTTCGGTCTGGTCGGCGAAACCGGTTGCGGCAAGTCGACTTTGGCGCGCTGCATCACCGGGCTGTACCCGGTCACCTCCGGCCACGTCGTGCTCGACGGCACGGAGCTGACCGGCCTGTCCCGGCGCCGGCTGCGGCCGCTGAGGCGGCAGATGCAGATGATCTTCCAGGACCCGTACGGCTCGCTGAACCCGCGCCGCCGGGTGGGGTCCATCATCGGCGACCCGTTCGCCGTCCACGGTGTCGCGTCGGGGGCCGAGCGGCGCCGCCGCGTCCAGGAGCTCATGTCGCTCGTCGGCCTGAACCCCGAGCACTACAACCGGTTCCCCGCCGAGTTCTCCGGCGGGCAGCGACAGCGGATCGGGGTCGCCAGGGCCTTGGCGCTGCACCCCGAGCTGATCGTGTGCGACGAGCCGGTCTCCGCCCTGGACGTGTCCATCCAGGCGCAGATCATCAACCTGCTCGAGGACCTGCAGGACGAGCTGAAGCTGACGTACATCTTCATCGCCCACGACCTCAACGTCGTGCGGCACGTCAGTGACCGCGTCGCCGTGATGTACCTCGGGCACATCGTGGAGGTGGCCCGCAGCGAGGACCTGTACACCCTGCCGCGGCACCCGTACTCCGCGGCGCTGCTGTCGGCCTCGTCGGTCGCGGACCCCGACGAGGCCGAGCAGAAACAACGGATCATCCTGCGAGGCGACGTGCCGTCCCCTGTCAACCCGCCATCGGGATGCCCCTTCCATCCCCGGTGCCCCAAGGCGCAGGACAAGTGCGTCGTGGAGCCTCCGCCGTTGGAGCGCAAGGACGACGACCCCGTGGACCATCTGGCCGCATGCCACTTCCCGGTTCAGCCTGGGGAGGTGCTGAGTCAGCCATGACGCTCACGTCTGTCGAGACCTCGGTCACCGGGACCGAGGAGCAGGCCGCCATCGAGGGCCGCAGCCCGCTGCAGCTGGCCTGGGCCAGGCTCCGCCAGGACCGGGTCGCCATCGCCTCGGCGGTCATCCTGGTCCTGATCGTGCTGATCGCCCTGTTCGCCCCGCTCATCGCGTCGGCCGTCGGGTGGAGCCCCGTCCAGCAGGACCGGACCACCGGCATCTCCCCCGAGGGCCTGCCCGTCGCACCCGGCTCGGCACACTGGTTCGGCACGGACAACCTGGGCCGGGACATCCTGGTCCGGACCGTCTACGGCGCCCGGGTCTCACTCCTCGTCGGCGTCGTCGCCACCGTGGCGGCGTCCGTCGTCGGTGTCGTCGTCGGGACCCTTGCCGGCTACTTCGGCGGCTGGGTGGACGTCGCCCTCGCGCGACTGATGGACGTCGTGCTGTCGTTCCCCTTCCTGCTGTTCGCCATCGCGCTCGTCTCCATTGTCGGTCCCAGCCTGGCGGTCTCCGTCGGAGTGATCGCCTTCTTCTCCTGGGCGTCCATCGGGCGCATCGTGCGGGGGCAGACCCTGTCGATCCGGCAGAAGGAGTACATCGAGGCCGCGCGGTCCCTGGGGGCGGGTGACTTTCGCATCATGGTGGTCGACGTGCTGCCGAACCTGGTGGCTCCGGTGATCGTGCTGGCGTCCCTGCTCATGCCGACGGCCATCGTGTTCGAGGCGACGTTGTCGTTCCTCGGTCTCGGCGTCGTCCCGCCGACGCCCACGTGGGGCAACATGCTCGCCGACTCGCTGCAGTTCTACTCGGTGGCGTGGTGGTTCGTCGTCTTCCCCGGTGTCGCGCTGCTCATCACGACCCTGACCTTCAACCTGCTCGGTGACGGTGTGCGGGATGCTCTCGACCCGTCGGCCGAGCGGCTCTTCTCGACCAGACGAAAGAGGGGGCGTCGGTGATCCGGTTCCTTGTCCGCAGAACGGTTTTCGGCATCCTGGTGCTCTGGCTGATCAGTGTGGCGACGTTCCTGCTGTTCTTCGTCGCCCCACACGACCCCGCGCGGGTCATCACCGGCCGGCTGGCGACGCCGGAGACGGTCGCCCTGGTGCGGCACCGGCTCGGCCTCGACCAGCCGGTGCTCACGCAGTACGGGCACTTCCTGAACGGCCTGATCCACGGGAACCTCGGCTACTCGTTCTACAACTCGACCTCCGTGAACTACCTGATCGTCTCCCGCCTGCCGCCCACCGTGTCGCTGGCCCTCGGTGGCGCGATTATCTGGCTGGTCACCGGAGTGCTGATCGGCGTGCTGTCCGCCACGCGGGCGCGCAGCCTCTTCGACCGGGTCGCGACGATCTTCGTGCTCACCGGCCTGTCCATGCCGACGTTCCTGCTCGGCCTCCTGCTGATCTACCTGCTCTTCTTCCGGTTGCACCTGGCCGGGGTCACGTGGTTCCCAGCGGGCGGCTACGTACCTCTCAGCCAGAACCCGGCCGCGTGGGCGCAGCACATGGTGCTGCCCTGGATCACCATCGCGCTCGTCACCGCGGCGACCTACACCCGCCTGACGCGCAGCTCGCTGCTCGAGACCCTCAGCGAGGACTACATCCGCACCGCCCGCGCCAAGGGGCTCAGCGAGCGCAGGGTGATCTACCGGCACGGCCTGCGCAGCGCGATGACCCCGGTGGTGACCCAGTTCGGGATCGACGTCGGCACCCTGCTGGGCGGCGTCATCGTCACCGAGACGGTCTTCGGCCTCGGCGGCCTCGGTCAGCTCGCCGTGCAGTCGGTGACGAACCAGGACCTGCCGGTCATCATCGGGATCGTCCTGCTGGCGGCGTTCTTCATCGTGGTGTCGAACCTCATTGTGGACGCCTTGTACGCGGTCCTCGACCCGCGGGTCCGACTGTCCTGAGCCGGCTCTCCTGACCGGCGGGCTCTCGTACCGCCGGCTCCCCTGACCACCGGACTGTGGAGGATCACGCCAATCAGCCCGTGCCGCTGAGGCACTCCGCGGCATTAGGAGCGCCATGGTGGCACTCCGCGCCGATTGTGGGACAGCGGCGGGTGCTCAGGTGGGGCGGTCGTCGACGAGCCGGTACCCGAACCCCTTGACGGTCTGCAGGCTGCCCCGCCCGAAGGGCCGGTCGATCTTCTCTCGGAGGTAGTGGACGTACACGTCCACGACGTTGGAGTCGCCCTCGAACGCGGGGTCCCACACGTTCTGCCGCAGGTGGGTTCGGCTCAGCGTCTGTCCCGGATGCCGCATCATGTGCAGCAGCAGCGCGTATTCCCGAGCAGTGAGCCGGACCGGTTGCCCACCGCGGGACACGCTGTGCCGCACGGGGTCCAGCGTCAGGTCGCCGACGGCGAGCACCGTGCTCCTCGGCCCTGGCACACGACGGGTCAGCGCCCGCAGCCGTGCACAGAGCTCGGTGAGGGCGAACGGTTTGGTCAGGTAGTCGTCGGCGCCCCAGTCGAGCCCGGCAACCCGGTCCTCGACGCCGGTCAGCGCGGTGAGCATGAGGACGGGGGAGTCGACGCCCGAGTCTCGCAGCTTCCCCAGGACCATGAACCCGTCCGGGGCGGGGATCAGCACGTCGAGGACGATGACGTCGAACGGCTCGTGCAGCCCGAGATCGAGCGCCTCCACCCCGGTCGAGGCCTGC
>JASBSH010000052.1 GCA_030149025.1 Actinomycetales bacterium
CAACTGCGCCTCCATCCAGGCGTACGACCCGTCGCCGTCGCTGCTCGACTACGCGTCAACGAAGGCCGCGATCGTGAACTTCACCGTGAACCTCGCCGGTCAGCTCGGCGAGAAGGGCATCAGGGTGAACGCCGTTGCGCCAGGGCCGATCTGGACTCCCCTGCAGCCGGCGACCCAGCCGGAGGAGAAGATCGAGAAGTTCGGCGGCGACACGCCACTGGGTCGTGCCGGGCAGCCTGCCGAGGTGGCTCCGGCGTTCGTTTTCCTCGCCTCACCGTCCGACGCGAGCTACGTCTCCGGGACGGTCCTCGGCGTGACGGGCGGCAAGCCGGTCTTCTGACGGTGCCTCAGATCAGCGCGAGTGCCGTCACCGGGTTCTCGACGCAGTCAGCGACGTACCGGAGGAAGCCACCGGCGACGCGGCCGTCACAGACACGGTGGTCGAACGTCAGGCTCAGCTGCGTCACCTTCCGGACGGCGAGTTGACCGTCGACAACCCATGGCTTCTCGACGATCCGCCCCATGCCGAGCAGTGCCGCCTCCGGGTGGTTGATGATCGGTGTGGACCCGTCAACGCCGAACACACCGTAGTTGTTCAGCGTGAAGGTCCCACCCGTCATCCGAGCCGGGGGCAACGTGCCCGCACGAGCCGCTTCCACGTTCTCGCGCAACGCTTCTGCGAGATCCACCGTGTTCATGCGGTCGGCGTCACGAATCACCGGCACGACGAGCCCGCGGTCGCTGTCCACCGCCACGCCGAGGTGTACTGCTGATGACTGGACGATCTCCTCTGCGTCGGTGTCCACCCGCGAGTTCAGCTCCGGGAAGCGCCCGAGCGCGTGCACGGTGATCCGCGCCAGGAGAGCCAGCACGCTGACCTGCCGATCCGGGCTCGCGGCGTTGATAGCGGCGCGCGCGTCCAGCAGGCCCGTGGCGTCGACGTCCACCCAGATCGTCACGTCGGGGATCTCGCGCCGGCTCGTGGAAAGCTTCTCCGCGATCGCGCGCCGCACCCCTCGCAACGGGATCCGCGTCTCGCCACCCGCCTGCACAACTGCAAGATCGCGCTCCGGGGTGTGCGTGGACGTGGCGGTTGCCTTCGCCGCGGCATCGACTGCAGCCTGGACGTCGGCCCGCCGGATCACGCCGCCCGGTCCCGTTCCGCGCAGCCGGGTGAGATCGAGGCCGGCCTCGAGCGCCATGCGGCGCACGATGGGCGAGATCACCTTGGGGGCGTGCAGAACTGCATGATCACGCTCCACCCCGCCACTTGCGTGATCATGAAATCCCCGTTCACGCTCACCGCCTTCACGTGCGTGATCATGCAATTCCAGTTCGGCCCGACGGACGGCGCGACGCCGGCGCCTGGTGGACCCCGCGCCGGTGCCGTACCCGACGAGCACATTGCCGGAACCCGCCCGCTCCTCCTCGCGGTAGATGGCATGCGGGTCGGCGTCTGCAAGGTCGCCACCGCGCCCCTCAGTCGCCTCGCCGCCACGCGCATCACCCGCGTCGATGGTCAGCAGCGGCTCGCCGACCGGTAGCAACTGGCCCGGTTCGGCGTGCAGCTGGGCAACGCGCCCGGCGAACGGGCAGGGAACCTCCACCACGGCCTTGGCCGTCTCGACCTCGACGACGATCTGGTCCACCGTGACGGTGTCGCCGACCGAGACGCGCCAGCTGATGATCTCCGCCTCGGTCAGCCCCTCGCCGAGGTCCGGCAGGCGGAAGGTCCGCGAAGCAGTGACAGTCGCCGCGCTCACGCCGCCCCCTGCCCTGCCAGTGCCTGACCGCCGGCCACGAACCGGTCGTCGGGCACGTCGTCCCACTGCAGCCGTGCCACAGCGTCGAGCACTCGGTCCACACTGGGTAGGTGGGTGTGCTCCAGCTTCGGTGCGGGGTACGGGATGTCGAAGCCCGTCACGCGCAGCACCGGCGCGTGGAGTGAGTGGAAGCACCGTTCCTGCACGCGGGCTGCGATCTCCCCCGCCACACCGGCGAACCCCTGTGCCTCCTGCAGCACCACGCAGCGGCCGGTGCGCCGCACGCTCTCGGCGACCGTGACGTCGTCGAAGGGCACGATGGTGCGCAGGTCGATCACCTCGAGGTCCCAGCCCTCGTCCACCGCTGCCTCGGCGGCCTCCAGGGCGACCGGGACCGTCGGCCCGTAGGCCATCAACGTCGCATCCCGGCCGGGGCGGCGCACGACTGCGCGACCGAACGGCTCGCCCTGCACCGGCAGGGACACCTCGGCGGTCGACCAGTAGAGCTTCTTCGGCTCCATGAACACGACGGGGTCGGGATCGGCGATCGCCTCTCGCAGAAGGGAGTACGCGTCCTCGACCGTGGCGGGGGTGACGACCTTCAACCCCGGGGTGTGCGCGTAGTACGCCTCGCTGGAGTCGCAGTGGTGCTCGACACCGCCGATGCCGCCGGCGTAGGGCACCCGGATGACCATCGGCACCCCCAGCGCTCCGCGGGTGCGGTTGCGCAGCTTGGCCACGTGCGAGGTGATCTGCTCGAACGCCGGGTAGGCGAAGGCGTCGAACTGCATCTCCACGACCGGCTTGAAACCGGTCATCGACATGCCCACGGCGAAGCCGACGATCCCGGACTCCGCCAGCGGGGTGTCGAAGCAGCGGTCGGCCCCGAACTCGGCCTGGAGCCCGTCGGTGACCCGGAAGACGCCGCCGAGCTTGCCGACGTCCTCACCGAACACGAGGACCTTGTCGTCCTCCGCCATGGCGTCGCGCATGGCGGCGTTCAGCGCCCGGGCGAAGGTGATCCTCTCGGGCATCAGCGCTCCTCCTGCTTCGCCTCGGAGGCTGCGGCGTGCAGAACTGCATGATCACGAGCGGGGGGGTCGTCGGCGCGGGTGTGCAGAACTGCATGATCACGGACGGGGGAGGGCGCGTCAGCGGACTCCGCCTCGGCCGCGAGCTCCGCCGCGACCTGCTCACGCTGCTCCACCAGCTGCGACGTCGGCGTCGCGTAGACGTGCTCGAACAGCTCGAGCGGTTCGACGTCCACATCGGCGTTCAACCGTGCCCGCACGTCCGCAGCGAGCGACTCGGTTTCCGCCGCAATGCTTTCCACTGCGCTGTCGTCCAAGGCGCCCACGGACCGCAGGTAACGCTCCAGCCGGAGCACGGGGTCCTTACCGGACCAGCCCGCGACCTCAGCGTCGTCGCGGTAGCGCGTGGCGTCGTCCGCGTTGGTGTGCGCCTCCATCCGGTAGGTGTGGGCCTCCACGAGAAACGGACCACCACCGGAGCGCGCGTGCTCCACCGCGACCCGCAGCACCGACAGCATCGCCACCGGGTCGTTGCCATCCACCTGCTCGCTGCGCACGCCGTAACCGATTCCCTTGTACGCCAAGGCAGGAGCGGCGGTCTGCTGGGAGAGCGGCACGCTGATCGCGTACTCGTTGTTCTGCACGAGGAGCACCACCGGCGACTTGTAGACACCCGCGAAGTTCATCGCCTCGTGGAAGTCGCCCTCGCTTGTTGCGCCGTCGCCGATGAACGCGAGCGCGACCGTGTCGCGACCCTGCCGCCGCTCGCCGTACGCGAGACCGGCGGCGTGAAGAGTCTGTGTCGCGAGCGGGGTGCACTGCGGTGCCGTCCGCTCGGCCACCGGGTCGTAGCCGCAGTGCCAGTCGCCGCGCAGCAGGGTGAGCACCTTGTCCGGGTCGATCCCACGGGTCACGAGGGCCATGGACTCCCGGTAGGTGGGGAAGACCCAGTCGGTCGGCTTGACCGCCATCACGCCCGCGACCTGGCACGCCTCCTGGCCACGGGAGGAGGGGTAGACCGCCAGCCGGCCCTGCCTGGTCAGCGCCGTGGCCTGGACGTCGAACCGCCGCCCGATGACCATCCGCCGGTACATCTCGACCAGCGCCTCGGTCTCCGGGACGTCGTACTGCTCGTCCGGGGTCAGGCGACCGTCCGGGTCCAGCAGCTGCACGGGGACCGGACGGGGCAGCAGTGCCGCGACCTCCCCTCCCAGGCCGGCGGGGGGCAGCAAGGTCGACGTCATCGGTCCTCCTCGGGCGCACACGGCATCGGGCACGGTGGTCGCCCATGGTGGTCCGCCAGGACGTCCGGTTCAATATGTGGCGGAAGGTCGGGACGATCGGCACCAGGAGTGATGGATGGACGACCAAGTGACCGTCGCGAGCTCTGGTTCGGCGGCTGCGGCCGGACGATCTGCCGGAGGGTCTTCAGGACGACCGGTCGGCCCCCTCGACGACATCGACCGGCGGATCGTCGCCGAACTGGCCGCCGACGGCCGCCTGTCCATCCGCACGCTGGCCGAGCGGGTGCATGTGTCGCGCACGAACGCGTACGCGCGGCTCGAGCGGCTCGTCGCCGACGGCGTCATCACCGGTTTCCACGCGGCGGTAGACCCAGAGCGAGCCGGTCTCGGCACGTCCGCATACGTGAGCATGACCGTGCAGCAGAACTCCTGGCGCGAGGTGTCCGCCGGCCTCCGCGAGATCCCCTTCATCGACCACTTCGCTTTGGTGGGAGCCGATTACGACGTCCTCGCCCTCGTCCGCGCACCCGACAACTCGACCTTGCGTGACGTCGTCCTCGACCGGATCCAGAGCGTCCCCGGCGTGCTGTCGACCCGCACCTGGCTCGTGTTCGAGGAGGTGCCCGGGCGCGGCACACCGTGGGCGAAGGGCTGAGCCGACCGCCATGGTCGGGCAGGATGCCGCCGTGGCTGACGAGCTCGACACCGGCGCGGTCCTGAGCGCGACGGACCGCCTGATGCGGACCCCCCGCGGTCCGCTCGGTGGCGCCGCCAGCTGGGAGTGGAGCGATCTGCTCGCCGCCGCCACCGGCCGCTCGCCTTTCGAGTTCACCTCACTCGCCCGCGGGGCGCGCCTCGCCGTCCCCGACCCCTCGAACGTCGAGCCCGCCGACATCGCCGCGCAGCTCCTCCGGGTCGCCCATGACATGGAGCCCACCGACCGGGCACGCGTCACGCGCGTCGCTCGCCTTCTCGACCCCTCACTTCCCGACCACGATCTTCCGGACGCCGACACGCACTCGCCGCTCGAAGACGTCGCCTCGGGTGCGCCTCCGGTCGATCAGCCGCGCGCCGCGGAGCCGGTACCGACGCCGCCTCTGACGCAGCAGCCGACCACTCCGCCGTGGGAGCCGGCTCCGGCCGACCCCGGACCGTCACCGCATCCGGCGTTTCGCACCGGGCCACCACACGCACCTGGCCGCGGTCCGGCTGCCCCGCCACCCGCTGCGCCGACGGCACCGAGCGACATGCATTTCCCGAAGATGTCCCCGGTGGACCCATCCCGGACCGTCCCGGACGCGCAGCCGAAGAAGAAGAACCCCGTTGGCCGCCTCATCTGGCTCGGTGTGCTCGCGTTCCTGGTGATCCGAGGGCTCGTCGAAGGCGACTTCGGCTGGGGCTGACGGGCGCTGTCTGAGCCGGGATCTGTGCGACCGCGTCGCGACGCCGGGACAGCGCGCTCGGCCACCACATGAACCGCCCGACGTCCAGGTTGAGGGCCGTCACCAGCACCGACCGCACGACGATCGTGTCCAGCAGCACCCCGAACGCCACCGCGAACCCGATCTCCGCGAAGACCACGACGGGCAGCGTCGCCAGCACCGAGAACGTCCCCGCGAGCACCAGCCCCGCGGAGGTGATCACCCCACCGGTCACGGCGAGAGCGATGAGCGCACCCTGCCGCATCCCCACTCGGCGGGTCTCCTCGTGCGCCCGCGTCATCAGGAAGATGTTGTAGTCGATCCCCAGCGCCACCAGGAACACGAAGACGTACAGCGGGAACGCCGGATCCGTCCCGGCGAACCCGAGCACGTACCTGAACACCAGCGCGCTCACCCCCATCGCGGCGGCGAAGGACAGCACCACGGTGGCAACCAGGACCACCGGTGCGACAACGGCTCTCAGCAGCAGCCCGAGGATCAGCAGCACCACCAGGAGGATCGCCGGGATGACGACGTAGTTGTCCCGGGACGAGGCACGCAGGGTGTCGACCACGACGGCGGTCTGCCCGCCGACCTTCGCGTCAGCACCCGGTACGGCATGAACCGCATCCCGGGCCCGGTCGACCGTGTCCTTCGCCGCCTGGCTGTCGGCCGGATCCGCGAGCGTCGCTTCCACATAACCCGTTCCGCCTGCTGACACCGGCTTGCCGACCCCAGCGATACCGGGGACGCGGGAGAGAACCTGCGTGACGGCGTCCAGCTGGTCCGGTCGTGCGATGACGGCGAGGGGCTCGCCGGCGCCGGCGGGGAAGTGCCGGGCCAGGACCTCCTCCCCGGCCACTGCCTCGGGCTTGCCGTAGTACGCGTCCTCGTTCTGCAGTCCCGTGGCGTCGAGCTGCAGGATGCCCAGCGAGGCGACAGCGAGAACGAGCGAGGTGACCACCCACGTTGTACGGGGGCGCAGCGCGATGCGCTTGCCGACACGGGCCCAGACGCCGGTGGCCGCGCGGTCGGCGGACCTGAACGCGGGGCGCAACGGCCAGAACACCCACCGGCCGAAGACCACCAGCAGCGCCGGGAGCAGCGTCAGCATCACCGCGAGGGCGACAACGATGCCGACGGCGGCGACCGGTCCGAGCCCGCTGGTGGAGTTCATGCTGGCGAGCCGCAGGGCGAGCATCCCGGCGATGACCGTCGAGCCGCTGGCCAGGATGGCCGGGCCGCTGCGGCGCAGTGCCAACGTCATCGCCTCGTGCCGGTCGGTGTGCCGGCGCAGCTCCTCCCGGTAGCGGGCAACCAGGAGCAGCGCATAGTCCGTCCCGGCGCCGAAGACCAGCACGGTGAGGATGCCCTGGCTCTGCGCGTTGACCGTGATGTCGGCCTTCGTGGCGAGCAGGTACACGGCCGCCTGGGCGACCGTGAGCGAGATCAGAGCCGACACCACAGGCAGCAGCCACAGCACCGGGCTTCGGTACGTCAGCAGCAGGATGACCACGACCACCGCGAGCGCCGAGTAGAGCAGCTTTCCTTCGATGCCGGAGAAAGCGTCGGCCGAGGCGCTGGCGTAGCCGCCGGGGCCGGTGATGTACATGCTCAACCCCGGCGGGCCGGAGTCGGCCACCCGATGCAGCTGCGCGGTGATGTCCGGCAGGCGCTGCCAGCCGTCGCTGCCCACGGTGATCGGAACGACCACCTCCAGCGCCTGCCTGTCCTGCGACGGGATGGGGCCGACCGGCTTCCCCACGGATTTGACACGCGCGAACTGCGAAAGCTGGGTGGTGACCGCCTGCAGGTCCGCCGGTGTCAGCCCTCCCGGGCGTTCGTAGACCAGCACAGCCGGCACCTGGTCGCTCGGCCGGAACGACTGGACCGCCTTGATCACCGCCGTCGACTCCGCAGTGGCGGGGAGCCATGTCACGGCATCGTTCTGCTGTGCGCCGGTCAGCTTGCCGGACGGGCCGAAGGCCAAGGCGGCGACCACCAGCCAGAACAGGACGACGACCCACTTCGTGCCACGGCCCGACGGCACCCTGGCCAGTCCCCCGGGCCCCTCAAGGCGGTGCGATGCCACGCCCGCAGCCTCCCGCCGCTGGTTCGGGCCGGCTCTTCTCGGCTCTTCTCGGCTCTTCTCGGCTCTTCTCGTCTCTTGTCGACGGCTTCACCACGGTATGCGGGCGGCGGCGGACGGAACAGGGGTTCGGCGCCGCCGATCTGAGCCGGGCTCTAGCCCTCGCTCCAGCCCGGCTCCAGCCCACGCCAAACGTTGGCTACTGTGCTGGCACCCCGTCAGGATCACGGATTGGCACACCATGCCCGTCGAGCGTCTCTTCCCCTCCGAGGAAGGCCACGACCTGGTCGACCTCGTCCGCAGCATCTGCGCCGAGCAGCTCGTGCCGCGGGCCGCTGATGCCGAGGCGGAGGGCAAGTTCCCCCGGGACGTGTTCACCCTGCTCGGCCGCTCCGGGCTGCTGACCCTCCCCCTGCCGGAGGAGTTCGGCGGGGGCGGCCAGCCGTACGAGACGTATCTGCAGATCCTCGAGGAGATCGCGACCGCCTGGATGAGCGTGGGCATCGGCGTCTCCGTCCACTCCCTGTCCTGCTACCCGCTCGTGGCGTTCGGCACCTCGGAGCAGCAGGCCAAGTACCTGCCCCGCATGCTCGACGGCTCCACCCTCGGCGCGTACTGCCTGTC
>JASBSH010000066.1 GCA_030149025.1 Actinomycetales bacterium
ACGTCGGCGAACGGCATGCCGACGGTGGCGACGAGGCGCTCGAGCCCGCCCACCACCACGTCGTCCCGGCAGCCGCTGCGGAGCTCCTGCTCGAGCGGCCGTCGCAGGCGGGACCGGAGGTCGGAAACGCTCGCCACCCGCCCAGTCTACCGTCGCCCAAGACGTTCGTCCTTTACGGCCTCGCGCGACCGACGCTATGCTGGTGCTCGAGCCGCCAGTTCCGCAGGCCCGGGTCCCGGGGGGAACCCGGGACGACCTACGAACGGGGCGGGGGCACGGGCACCGGGTGCGGGGGACGGGTGTGCCGGCTCCGCGCCGCGGTCGCCCGCCGGGAGGTGAGCGTCGGAAGATCTGGCATGGAGCCGCCCCCGGGGCGGTTGCGTTCTACCCCCGTGACAACGAAAGGATGAGGGATGAAGAGACTGTTCGCACTCCTCGCCGCCTTCGGTCTGGTCGCCGGCATGGCCCAGGCCCAGGGCAAGCTCGAGATCTTCTCGTGGTGGGCCGGCGACGAAGGCCCCGCCCTCGAAGCCCTGATCGACCTGTACAAGCAGCAGCACCCCGGCGTCGAGGTCATCAACGCCACCGTCACCGGCGGCTCCGGCGTCAACGCCCGCGCCGTGCTGAAGACCCGCATGCTCGGCGGCGATCCCCCCGACAGCTTCCAGGTGCACGCCGGCCAGGAGCTAATCGGCACGTGGGTGGCGGACGACCGCATGGAGGACCTTACCCCGATCTTCCAGGACGAGGGCTGGATGGACGTCTTCCCCCAGAACCTGCTGGACCTGATCAGCACCGACGGCGGCATCTGGTCCGTCCCCGTCAACATCCACCGCGCCAACGTGCTGTGGTTCGTCCCGGCCAACCTGCAGAAGTGGGGCGTCGAGGCGCCGAAGACGTGGGACGACTTCCTGGCGCAGTGCCCGAAGCTCAAGGATCAGGGCGTCACGCCCCTGGTGGTCGGCGAGAACTGGACGCAGCAGCACCTGTGGGAGACCGTCGCGATCGCGACGCTCGGCCCCGACGGCTGGAAGAGCCTGTGGTCCGGCGACCTCAAGTTCACGGATCCCAAGGCCGTGGCGGTGTGGGACACCTTCGGCAAGATCCTCGACTGCACCAACGACGACGCCTCCGGCCTGACCTGGCAGCAGGCGACCGACCGCGTCGTCAACGGCGAGGCGGCCTACAACGTGATGGGCGACTGGGCGGCCGGCTACATGACGACCACCCTCGGCCTCACCCCGGGCGAGGGCTTCGCCTGGCAGCCGACCCCCGGCACGCAGGGCGTGTTCGACATGCTGGCCGACTCCTTCGGGCTCCCCAAGGGCGCGCCGCACCCCGACAACGCCAAGGACTGGCTGCGCCTCGTCGGCAGCAAGGAGGGGCAGGACACCTTCAACCCGCTCAAGGGCTCGATCAGCCCGCGCCTCGACACCGACATGAGCGTGTACAACCCGTACTCGCAGTCGGCTGCGCAGGACTGTAAGAACGACACCATCGTCGGCAGCCTGGTTCACGGCGCCGTGGCGAAGGAAGCCTTCATGAGC
>JASBSH010000110.1 GCA_030149025.1 Actinomycetales bacterium
GCTCAGCCGAAGCCGGCGATGTCCGCCAGCAGCCCGGCGACCGGGGCCAGCGCCACCTGGATCAGCACCGCGGCCGACCATATGCCGGAGTTCGCCGCGACGAGCTCGTCGTCGCGGACCAGGGTCGGCAGCAGGGACCCCGCGGCCGGGTTGAAGAACACCGACCCCGCGGAGAGCCCGAACGCCAGGGCGTAGACGACGGCCACGTCGTTGTGCCACACCGCCAGCGCCGCGGCCAGTGCGACGCGCAGGAGGTCCGCGGCCAGCATGACCCGGACCCGAGGCAGCCGGTCCACCAGCGGAGCGAGCAGCAGCACCGGCGCGATCTCGGCCAGCACGAGGCCGGACACGCCCAGCCCGGAGCCGGTGAGGTCGTAGACCAGTAGCGCGAGCGTGGGGAACTGCAGGACGTCGCCGGCCTGGCTCACGGTGCGATCATCCTGCCGGCGCGGCAATGCGGAGCTCGAGAAGGTCGGTCCCGCTGGGGGCCGGCGCCCGGTCGGGGCATCGTGTGCGGTTTGATCTCGCGGTAGCCGCCGGATGAGGGGCGTCGTCCAAGCGCGACGATCCTCTTCATCCGGCGGCTGCCGGGTCACCCGCCCGGCTCCTGCAGAGCGTCCGCCGCCGGATCGCCGTCGGGTGCCGCATCAGCACGGCCACTGCGGCCCAGCCGTGGGATCTGTGCGGCCGATGCCCATGCATCTGGGTCGTCAGCCGCCGAACCACCGCCGGGCACGGACCTCGCCGAAACGCCGCTTCTCCTCGGCGACTTCGGCCGAGGGCGCGGTGAACAGTGCGGTGGGGCGAGCACCGGACAGGAAGTCGACGTCGACCTTGGCCACAGTGCCGCCGCCGGTCTCGATGTAGCAGATGGTCGCCCCGCTGTACGGCGGCGGCTGGGAGCCGCCCTTGAGGGTGGCAACCAGTACGTCGGCGAGTGTCGCCGCTTCACCCTCGGCGATGGTGCCAGCCCTGGGAACCGGTGCGCTGGTGACGTCGCCGACGGCGTAGACGCCGGGAAACCGGGTCGCGAAGGTGGCCGGGTCGACCGGGATCCATCCGTCCTCGGTCAGGCCGGCGTCGACGACGACCGCGGGAGCGCGGTGCACCGGCACCCCGAGGAACAGGTCATAGGGCAGGCTGCGGCCGTCGGCGAGGTGCGCCACCTTGGCCGCCGGGTCCAGCCGCTGAACGTGTGCTGAGGGCCAGTGCTCGATTCCTCGCTCGGCGAGCAACGACACGATCGCGGCCGAGGTCTCCTCCGAGACCGGGATCGGCGACTCCAGCGGATTGATCAGGTGGATGGTGACCGCGTCGCGCACGCCGCGGGCGGTGAGGTGGTCGTGCAGCATCAGTGCGGCCTCGTTCGGCGCCGGCGGACACTTGAAGACCGGCCCCAGCACGCCGATGACAGCCACCCCGGCCTCGAAGCTGGGCAGCAGCTCCGCGATGCGTTCGGCCCCCTCGGGTGAGTAGAACTCATGACCCCCCTCGACGAGGCCGGGCGTCGCGTATGGATCGAGGTCGGCGCCCAGTGCGACGACCAGGATGTCGGCGTCATACGTGGCCCGGTCGGTCACGACCTGGCGGGCCTGCGGGTCGATCGACCGCACGGTCTCCTGCCGGAACTGCACGTTCGGCTTGGCGACGTCCCGGTAGTACAGGCGCACGTCGTCCGGGCTGCGGTGTCCGAACATCACGTCGAGCTTGGCGAAGCCGAACACGAACGAGTCGCTCCGGTCGATGAGCGTGACCTCAACCTCGTCGACGAGGTCTTCGGCGAGTCGGGCAGACAGCTCCAGCCCACCGAAACCGGCTCCCAGAATCACCAGAGCCGTCATGCCGATACGCTACCCCGCCTCACCGACGCCCAAGCGCCGCGGCGGGCCTCGATAAGCGTCGGCGAGCCTGACCGCACTGTCTCTCCCCGCCGTTCCGGGGTCACATGAGGCCATCGAGATCAACGCCACCAGGACGCCGGCGGCGCCGGTGGTGAGCGACGTTACGGCCGACGTAGACCTCGGTGGTCATCGACGATGTGGCGTGACCCCGCTGGTGAGGGGACCCGGCGTGCTCCACGAGGGTGGCCGCAATCTCGGGAAGGGCCAGCGACGTGACGCCGGTCGAAGCCGGCGGCCCTGCCCGCACCCAGGAGGTCATGCTGCGCCGGGAGAGGCGCGCCGGCGGGAGACGGTGCGCTTGGTTGTGCTCATCTGGGCAGCGATGTCCCGGATGGAGCTACCCCGGGCGGTGAGACGGCGGACGACCTCCTGTTGTTCGACTGTGGTGAGGTCGTCGTAGGTGATGTGATCGCCGGCAAGGGCGCGTTCTACGGCGATCTCGTCCATGTCGCTGCGCTGCGAGGCGCCGGTGATCGCTGGTGGCGGGGTGGGATCGGTGTCGATGTCGTCCCAGGCCAGCGGTGGCAGCCAGCCTCGTGTCGCGGCGTGGGCTTGGGCGGCATCTGCCGCGGCACGCTGTTCGATGGTCATCCGTGGTGGTTGGCTGTTCCACAGCCGCTCATAGAGGGTCGCGACGTCGTGTGCGGTGCGGGCGGTGACTGACTCGCCGGTCATGCTGCGGCACAGGCTGTTCGGGCGGCGGTCGAGCTGGGCTGCCAGTAGCTCGGCCGGCCAGCCGATGGCGATGAGCGCTTGCAGGCGACGGCGGGTGCCGGTGGCGTCGACGCGGCTGCACGGTGCCCGGCTGGCATCGTCGATACTGATGCCCAGCACGCGCATGGCCGTGCTCTCTGCGTGCCTGGGGTGTCGCCGCGGCCGTGCTGGGTCAGCTCGCGGATGTGGCTGACCGAGAGGCCGGCAAGATGCGCGATGCGCTCGACGCCGATCCCTGCTGCGCGCAGAGCAGCGATGTGCTCGCGGACGGGGCCGGCGTCGACGTACGGGTGCCAGCGGCCGTAGGTCCGCTCTCGGGTGACGATGCGGCTGGCAGCGGTGTTGGCAGCGGTGCAAGCGGTACAGCGGCAGCGGTCCCTGACGTAGGCAGCACGGGTTCCGTGCTGATGGCGGGCCTGCGGATGGGTGCACTCGCGTGGCACTCGCGCCTGGAGTCGCTCGGCTCGGCGAGCGACTTGCTCGAGGCCGCGCCGGTGC
>JASBSH010000115.1 GCA_030149025.1 Actinomycetales bacterium
GGATCCAGACTCTGCTGTCGTCGTCCACCCAGATGCCATCGGGCGAGCCGAAGATGCTGTCGCCGTCGAGCCCGCGGACCTTGTGGTCGTACTCGGGGTCGCCAGCCAGGGTGAAGATGTCCCAGGTGAAGCGGGAAGCGGTGTTGTCGCCGTCCTCCTCCTG
Source organism: Actinomycetales bacterium (assembly GCA_030149025.1). GTDB lineage: Bacteria > Actinomycetota > Actinomycetes > Actinomycetales > BWSM-131 > BWSM-131. The sequence continues at coordinate 164 of JASBSH010000115.1, forward strand.
CCACCGCAGGACGTGCCCGTAGGGGTTCGATTCCCGTCCGCTGTTGACAGCGGGGTTGGCGGCGCTCGGGTCCTGACCGGCCTTGGACCAGCCCGAGCCGTTGGTCAGCGTCAGGTAGACGTCGCGGGTCTTCTCGTCGACGGCCACCCACTCCGGGCGGTGGAGCGGTGTCGCGCCGACCGCGTCCGCCGCCTCCCGGGTGCGTAGCAGTACGTCGGCCTGGTCCGCGAACCCGGCCTCTGCCGTGAGCGGGCCTTCGCCGTGCACGAGCGGCAGCCAGGTGCCGCTGCCGTCCTCGTCGAACCGTGCGACGTAGAGCACTCCCTCGTCGAGCGGGCTGCCACCACGGGCGCGCACCTGGCGCCACGGCCTGCTGCCGACGAACTTGTACACGTACTCGAGGTTCTCGTCGTCCCCGGTGTAGACGACGACGCGACCGCGCGACTCCGTGACGGTTGCGCTCTCGTGCTTCACCCGCCCGAGAGCCGTGCGCTTCACCGGCACGCTGTTCGGGTCGGTCGGGTCGATCTCGACCACCCAGCCGAAGCGGTTGAGTTCGCCCGCGTTGTCCGCAACGTCGAAGCGCGGGTCAGCGACGTGCCAGGATAGCCGAACCCCGTCGCACTCACCCCGTACCGTGCCTGCTCCGGGTTCGGCTTCCAGGCGGCGTCCGAGGTACCGAAGTATCCGTTCCAGTTCTCCTCGCACGTCAGGTAGGTGCCCCAGGGCGTGTAGCCGTGGCTGCAGTTGTTCAGGGTGCCCATCGGTGCGTTGTTGCTGGCCAGTGCTGGGTGGGCCAGGGTGACGGGGCCCGAGAACGCCACCGGCGTCGTGCCGGTGATCCGGCGGTTGTACGGCGAGTCGACCACGTGGGTCCAGGAACCGTCTGTCTGCTGGACGACTTCGACCACCGTGACACCATGTGCAGCAACGGCCTTCGCGACCTTCTCGCGGCCTGTCGCGTCGTACGTGATGGCGCTTCCCTGGGCAGCGCTGTAGATCTGGTTGGCGTCGGTGTACTCGTGGTTGACGACGAGCAGTCCCCGTCGGGTGCCCCTGGAACCCTTCGCGAGCGGGAAGAAGTGCATCCCGTCGTGGTTGAACCCGACCTGCTTCTCCTGGTCGGCAGCGGTGTTCGTGGCGTCCTTGCGCCACTCCACGCCGGAGAACAGCGGTGTGCCCCAGGGGATCAGCACCTCAGCGGTGTACTCGGGCGGAATGGTGAGGGCGTCGGCCGAGCTCGTCGGCACGGGGGTGAAGCCGATCCGCGGTCCTCGCCCGAGTCCGCGGCGCGCCGCGCTCGCCGCCCCGGCCGGGCTGGCGCCTGCCGTCTGTGCCCCGCCGAAGAAGGTCAGGGCAAGGGCTGCGGTGCCGCCGGTGAGGATGGAACGGCGCGAGTACCGGGCGGCCACGACCTCGCCGATGTGACGGTTTCCGGAGCGGTTGGAGCCGACGTTCTCGATGTCGTCGTGAGACAAGGTGGTCCTCCGTCTGGTCTGGGCACCGCAGCGTCGTCTGGACCACTAGCCGCGCGAGCCGAGCAACGAGGCGAGGAAAGCAGCCGGTGGTGACACGACGGACGCCCTGGCGTGAACACCCGTTGAACGGACGGCCAGCGACGCGGTCGGCTCAGTGGCGGTGCTGGCCCCACAGCGACGTCCACGCGACACCCATCTCGCCGAGCAGCTCGCGCAGGAGCGGCAGGCTGAGCCCGACGACGTTGTGGTGGTCACCGTCGACGCCGCGGACGAAGGCGCCGCCAAGGCCGTCGACCGTGAACGCGCCCGCCACACGAAGCGGCTCGCCCGTGGCGACGTAGGCCGCGATCTCCTCGTCGGAGAGCGCCGCGAAGTGAACCGTCGTCGAGGCGACCGCTCCGAGGGTCGCGCCGGTGCCGGCGTCCTCGCGCTCGTCGACCAACCAGTGGCCCGTGTGCAGGACGCCGGTGCGCCCGCGCATCCGCATCCAGCGCGCTGTCGCCTCCGCGGCGTCCGCAGGCTTGCCGTGCACCTCGCCGTCCAGCTCGAGTACCGAGTCGCAACCCAGCACGATCGCGTCGGCCGGGAGCTCGTGGTGCGTGGCGACGTCCTCGGCCTTCGCCCGAGCCAGCACGAGCGCGACCTCGACCGGATCGCTGACGCCGTAGCGGGTCACGACCTCGTCCTCGTCCACGGACGACGGCACGACGGTCGGCGTGATGCCTGCGGACAGGAGGGTGGTCAGTCGGCCGGGGGAGGCTGATGCGAGGACGATCTGCGGCACGCGCAACAGGGTAGGTGCCCCACGCGCGCACAACGTCAGCGCATGTGCTGGCCGCAGCCCGCACATGCCTGACGTTGTGAGGAGGGACCGCTCAGGCGGTAACCAGGACCTTCTCGTCCTCGTCCACGAAGACGTCGCCGCCGCGAGGAGCGTTGTAGACGGCCTCGTCGAGGATGCCCTCGCGCTTGGCGACGATCGTCGGCAGCAGAGCCTGGCCCGCGACGTTCACGGCGGTGCGGCCCATGTCGAGGATCGGCTCGACGGCCATCAACAGGCCGACGCCCTCGAGCGGGAGGCCCAGCGTGGACAGGGTCAGCGTCAGCATGACCGTCGCTCCGGTGACCCCTGCCGTGGCGGCCGAACCGATCACCGACACGAAAGCGATGAGCACGTAGTCGGTGATGCCGAGGGGCACACCGAAGAACTGCGCCACGAAGATGGCCGAGAGCGCCGGGTAGATGGCGGCGCAACCGTCCATCTTCGTCGTGGCGCCGAAAGGCACTGCGAAGGAGGCGTATTCACGCGGGACGCCGAGGTTCCGCTCCGTCACCCGCTGGGTCACCGGCAGGGTGCCGATCGAGGACCGGGACACGAAGGCCAGCTGGATCGCCGGCCAGGCGCCGGAGAAGAACTTCGCGGGGGACAGGCCGTGGGCCTTGGTCAGCACCGGGTAGAGCACGAACAGCACCAGCGCGAGGCCCAGGTAGATGTCCGCGGTGAACACCCCGAGCGAACCGAGGGCGTCCCACCCGTAGCTGGCGACGGCCTTGCCGAGGAGGCCGACGGTGCCGATCGGGGCGAGCCGGATGATCCACCACAGCACCTTCTGGACGACGCCGAGCGCGGACCGGGCGAAGCTCAGGAACGGCTCGGCCGACTCGCCCAGCTTCAGGGCTGCGATACCCACGGCGATGGCGACGACCAGGATCTGGAGGACGTTGAAGGACAAGGAGATGCCGCCGTCCTCAGCGCTGCTGGCCTCCAGGCCGAGGACGTTGCCGGGGATGATCCCGGTCAGGAAGTCCGTCCAGGAACCGGTGCGACCCGGCGCCTCGGCTGCAGACGAGGCGACCGAGGTGTAGAGACCGGGGTTGGTGAAAAGGCCGATGCCGATCCCGATGCCGACGGAGATCAGCGCGGTGATGGCGAACCACAGCACGGTCTGGCCGGCGAGCCGGGCGGCGTTGGTGACCTGCTTGAGGTTGGCGATGGACGCGACGACCGCGAGGAACACCAGCGGCGGCACGATCGCCTTGAGGAGGGTGACGAACGACGTGCCGATCGTCGTCAGGGTCGAGGTGAGCCAGTTGGGGTCGGCCTCGGCGCCGACGGTGCCCATCTCGCGGGCGACCAGGCCGAGGACGACACCCAGCACGAGGCCGATGAGGATCTGCATGCCGAACGTGATCCGGCGCAGTGGAGCGAACACAGCTGACAGCAAGGAAAGAGCCTTTCGCGAAGACCTCTGACAGGGGAGATCTCGCCGGACTTGCCGGCGCAGTGGGTGAGGAGCTAGCGGGCCCGCCGGCGGATGACTGCCGTTGGACGGCAGCCCGCCAAGGCGGAGGAGTCGTCAGGGACGACAGAACGCGCTGGCGTGCCGTCGAAGATCGACGTGCAGCCGCGACACGAGTCCCCAGGGATTGCTCATCGCCGGGAGCAAGGGTTTTCCACAACCGGGACATTCCCGGTCGTGAGCGACGTCACGAAATGCGCGGCGTCGTCCGGGAACTCCGCCGACGCGGTACGTGTCCGCGTCCGCTGCACGCAACTCCAGCCTGTTTCCCGGCGCGTCGCGAGGGGAGATGGAGCCGCCCGTCGGGTCGAGCGTGCCGTCGAAGAACATCGACTCGATGCCCACGTGGTCGTGGGACCACTCGAGGTGCCGCACGTTCGCCGTCGCCGTCGCGACGTGGACGTGCAGGTGGGGTGCGCAGTGCCCGGAGACCTGCAGGCCGATGACGTCGTCGGAGGAGACCGGCTCCTCGAACCAGTGCACGTCGAGGTCCGCGGCCAGCTGCATCAGGCGCACCGCCTGCTTGCGGGTGTAGGCACCGCTCGCGTCCACGAACAGCTCGGCGCGGGGCTCGATGATCTCCCGGGCCCGGGCGGCGCGGACCATCGCCTCGTGCGCGCCGGTCACGTCCCAGCCGGACCGGTCCTGGACGACGGCAGCCGGCGTCTCGTGGATCACGTCACCACACGCTGTGGGTGCGTAGGTCCAGCCGGTCCCGAGGGCGTCGCCCCCGGTGACCTGGACGAGGACGAGAGTCATCGAGTCCCACGCGATCGTTCCGTCCGCCTCCGGTGCTTCGGTCGGAACCGTGTAGGCGCTGACCTGGATGGTGTCGATCGCCGGATCGTCCATGCGGCGCCTCACGAACTGGCCTGTTGTCGTCTACCGACGCCTGCCTACCGACGCCATCGCAGAATGCTGATCACCCCGACAACCGCACCAATGGCGCCTGCCGCCACGGCACCGAGGGTGCCGTGGTGCTGGGACGCCCACATCTGGTAGCTGCGGTAACTGGACCTGGAGTCGAACCGCCCGTGCATCCCGAAGTCGTGACCG
>JASBSH010000118.1 GCA_030149025.1 Actinomycetales bacterium
CTGGTCTGCGGGCCGCACCACAACGCCGTCCACGCCGGCATCTACGAGATCACCATGCGCGACGGCATCCCGTACGTGCGGTCCAAACGCACCTACGGCCGACAACGCGAATGGACCCGCAACCGGCTGCACGACCACGCCAAACAAGCCAGCGAACTCGGCGCACAACTCCGCCTCGACCACGAACTCGGCCTCGACCCCGACCTACGCGAACGACTCAGCCCAGTCAAGGACGCGAACAGCGGCCCACCCGACCGTGAACCACCCGACCGTGAACCACCCGACCGTGAACCACCCGACGGCGAGCCATCCGACCGTGAACCACGCGACGGCGAACCACCACCAGATCCCGAATAGCCCAAGCTCGTAGTGGTGTGACGTCCGTGGCGCCGTCCCAGCCTGAACACGTTGGCGCGTATGCCAGCGGCGCATGCTGACGGGCGAGACGGACGGAGCGCACAACACATCGATGGTGAACGGACGAGCCGGACAACGACAAGCGCCCCTGGCCGATCCGTCAGGGGCGCTTCTCGTTCGCTGTCAGCGGACTTGGATCAACCCACGGTCACTTCCGCGACCTCCGCCTTGTCCCGCTGGCACGATCACGAAGCAGGTGTAGGTCGTCGCCGCACCCGACACCTGAGCGGTGCCCGTGACGGTGTACTGCTTGCCCTCCGCACTGCTGGCGGCGCGAAGGGTGCCCGGCTCGGGGAACGTGGCGCCTGCGGCCTTCCCGACGACGGCCTTCTCGCAGGCCTCACGAGCCTGCTTGGTGCCCTCCGCGGCGGTGGCGGCCCCGCCGCTGACGCTGCCCGACGAGCTCTCCGCGACAGCGTGGCAGTGCTGGACGAACTGGCCGCCGACGAACTGGCCTCGCTGCTGGACCCGCAGCCCTCCCCGGAGCAACACGCCGGCACCGCAGCCCGGCTCTCGCCATCCGAGCGCCGGAAGCTCTGGGGCAGTAGCGTCAGCGCCGTGACACCTCCTGAGCTGAACCCGGTCTCAGGGCGTGCGGAGTCAGAGCAGGAGAGGCTCGACCGCAACTACCACGAGCTCCTGCAGGAGCTCCGGGTGGCGCAAACCGGCACGCAGATCCTGTTCGCCTTCCTCCTTACCGTGTCGTTCACACCGCTCATGCGGGATGCCGACCGCTTCACCCACGACCTGCTCGTGGTCGCCATCCTCGCGTCCGCTGCGGCAACGGCCCTCCTCATCACTCCGGTGGCGTTCCACCGCATCGTGTTCCACCGGGGCCTCAAGGAGAGCCTCGTGACCACCGCCTCCTACCTGGCTTTGGCCGGCCTCACCCTCCTCCTCGTCGCCATGCTCGCCACCTCCATGCTCGCTCTCGACGCGGTCCTGGAACGAGGGACGGCGGCCCTGCTCACCGCCCTGACCGGCGCGTGGTTCGTGGGCTTCTGGTACGTGCTGCCCGGCGTCGTGCTGCGTCGTCACGGCCGCCGGTCGACAGGGCGCCCCCGGTAGCGTGTAGGTGAGCCCGGGGAGCGGGCGTCGATACCGTCGCCCTGTTCCGGATCCCACGAGAACAACCGCACCAGCGATGAGAGGAAGCAGTGAATCTCGACCGCCCCACCGCACCCGACCCGTACAGCCTCCTGCCCACCGTGCCGACCTTCACCCTCACCAGTGACGATGTCCGGGAGGGTGAGGAGCTCGACCAGGCGTTCGTCGCCGCAGGCGGCAACACGTCCCCGCACCTGTCCTGGAGCGGGTTCCCGGAGGCCACGCGAAGCTTCCTGATCAACTGCTTCGACCCCGACGCCCCCACCCCCGCCGGCTACTGGCACTGGACACTGGTCGACGTCCCAGCGGACGTCACCGAGCTCCCCCGGGGGGCGGGCGAGGCGGAGGCACCACTGCCCACGGGTGCGTTCCACGTCCGAAGCGACGGCGGGACACCGGGGTACGAGGGGGCGGCCCCACCCGCGGGCGACCGGCCCCACCGTTACGTGTTCGCCGTCCACGCCCTCGACGTCGAGCGCCTGGGCGTCGACGAGACGGCCTCACCGACCGTGGTGGCCTTCAACGCGCTGTTCCACACGATCGGCCGGGCCGTCCTCGCACCCACCTTCCAGCAGCGATGAGCCTCCTGCCCGAGCTGGCCTGGGTGCCCGCCCTGTCCGAGCCCGCGCTCCTGGCGGAACCGGTGGCGAAGGCCCTGGCCGGCTGGGAGCTCGCGAACCAGGTCGAGGTCGCTGCCATCGACCCGGACCTCGCCGACACGCAGGCCCTGTCCGACGCCTACGGGCTCCCGCTGTCGGCGTCGGCGAACTGCGTTGTCGTCACCGGACGGCGCGCCGGTGAGTCCCGTACGGCGGCCTGCGTGGTGCTGGCCACCAACCGCGCGGACGTGAACAACCTCGTGCGCAAGCAGCTCGACGTGCGCAAGGCGTCGTTCATGTCCACTGACGAGGCTGTCGCGGGCTCCGGCATGGAGTACGGCGGAATCACCCCTGTCGGTCTGCCGGCGCACTGGCAGGTGCTCGTGGACGAGGCGGTTTCCCGGAGCGACCACGTCATCATCGGCAGCGGCATCCGTCGGTCGAAGCTGCGGCTGCCCGGCCCGGCCGTGGGCCGGTTACCCGGCGCGCAGGTCGTCCCCGACCTGGGCCGTCCGGTCGGCGGCTGACGCGCCCTCTCCCCCACCCGGCTCTGGGTCACCCGCCTTCGGGACACCCGCCTCTGAGCCGGCCGCCTCTGCGCCGCCCGAAACCCTGGACGGCCGGGTCGCCCAGAAGGCGACCGCCGCCGCCGATGCGACGTTGAGGGAGTCGACGCCTCCTGACATCGGGATGCGGACCACCACGTCCGCGCGCTGCAGCGACCTGCGGGACAGTCCGTCGCCCTCCGTACCGAGCATCAGGGCGAGGCGCGCCGGGAGCTCCCGCGAGGTGAAGTCGTCGAGGTCCTCCGACTCCTCACCCAGAGCGAGCGCCGCCACGGTGAAGCCCGACGACCGCAGTTCGTCGAGACCCGCCGGCCACGGCTCCAGACGCGTCCAGGGCACCTGGAACACCGTGCCCATCGACACCCGGACGGACCGGCGGTACAAGGGATCGGCGCAGCGCGGACTCACGAGGACCGCGTCGACCCCCATCGCCGCAGCTGCCCGGAAGATCGCGCCGACGTTCGTGTGGTCGACGACGTCTTCCAGGACGGCGACGCGCCTCGCGCCGGCCACGAGGTCGGCCACGGCGGGCAGGACCGGTCGGCGCATGGCGGCCAGCGCGCCGCGGTGCAGGTGGAACCCGGTCAGCTCGCGCAGGACGTCCTCCGGCGCGACGAAGACGGGGACGCCGGCTCGCGCGGCCGCGTCGAGCAGGTCCGCCGAGTCCGGCAGCCACCGCGGCGCCATGAGGAAGGACCTGGGGCGGTGGCCGGCTTCGAGGGCCCGCCGGATCACCGTGCTGGACTCGGCGATGTACAGGCCCTCGGCCGGTTCCCGGAGCCGTCTGAGCGCCACGTCCGTCAGGTGCGTGTACTCGTGGACCCGTTCGTCCTCGGCATCGGCGATCTCCTGCACCACGCCGTACGGACCCCCGGTAGCGCTCACGACGTCAGGATCTTGACGATCGCCACCACGCCGACCACCACGATGACCGCGCGCAGCACCCGGGCCGGGAGCCGGCGTCCCACCTGCGCTCCGATCACGCCACCGAGCAGCGACCCCAGCGCGATGAGGCCGGCAACCGCCCAGTTGATCCGGTCGAACGCGACCACCGCGAACGTCACGGCGGCTACCGAGTTGACCACCAGCGACAGCAGGTTCTTCAAGGCGTTCACCCGCTGCAGAGGTTCCGGCAGCAGGGTGCCGAGCAGCCCGATCAGCAGCACACCTTGGGCGGCACCGAAGTACCCGCCGTACATACCGGCTCCGAGAACCCCCACCGGGACGACGGCTCCCGAGCTTCGCCGTGCGGAGTAACCCGGACGGGCCCGGCGCTCGGCCACCTTCGCCTGCATGCGTGGCTGCAGCACGACCAGCAGCACCGAGACCGCCAGCAACACCGGCACGACGGCGTTGAACGTCTCGGCCGGCAGCACGAGCAGCAGCAGGGCACCGCCGATGGACCCGATCAGCG
>JASBSH010000126.1 GCA_030149025.1 Actinomycetales bacterium
GCGACGTCCTACCCGGCCGTTGGCGCGCCCGACCCGCCGGTCCGCGCGCCGGACGCCGCGAGCCGCTCGGCCTCGTCCTGGCCGAGCGCGCTCACGGTGGCGCAGTACGAGCACTGCATCGTGTACCGCCGGCGGGTCGTGAACAGGGGGATGAAGAACAGGGTGAACTTCGTCGTCCACTCCTCGATCCGCTGGGCGGCCGGGTTGCCGCAGAACTGGCACACCAGCGTGACCACGGCCAGGACCTCGGGGACGCGCTTGAAGCCGAAGAGGAGGATCACTCTCCCAGCCTGTCAGGCGTCGTAGTCGAGCACCACGCGATCAGTCACCGGATGCGACTGGCACGCCAGCACGATGCCGCGCTCGAGCTCCTCCGGCTCGAGGGCGTAGTTGCGGTCCATCCGCACCTCACCCTCGACCACCCGGGCCCGGCAGGTGCCGCACACCCCGCCGGTGCAGGAGAACGGGGCGTCCGGCCGGACCTGCAGCGTCGCGTCGAGGATGGTCTGCGACCGGCTCGCCATCCGGATCGTGCTCGTGCGCCCGTCCAGGCTGACCACGACCTCGGCCTCCGCCGCGACCAGCTCCTCCTCCTCGGGCGCCCGGGTGACGGGTGCGTCCTCGACGTGGAAGAGCTCGGTGTGCACGCTGCGCTGATCGGCCCCGCGGCGGGTCAGCAGCTCGCGGACGCCGGTGACCATCTCGAACGGGCCGCACAGGTACCACCCGTCGACACCGTCGAAGCCCACTAGCGCGTCGACGAGGCGCTCCACGCGCTCCGGGTCCAGGCGGCCGGTCAGCAGCTCGGAGTCCTGCGGCTCGCGGCTGAGCACGTGGACGAGCTGGAACCTGTCCGGGTAGCGGTTCTTCAGGTCGGCGAGCTCCTCGAGGAACATCACGGACGACGTCCGCCGGTTCCCGTAAAGCAGCGTCACCTGGCTGCGTGGCTCGTCACGCAACAGGCTCGACACGATCGACAGCACCGGGGTGATGCCCGACCCGGCCGCGACCGCGACGTGCCGGCGCGCCGTGTCGGGCTGAGGCACCGCCCCGAAGTGGCCCTGCGGCGTCATCACGTCAAGCTCGTCCCCGGCAGCCAGCTTCTCGTGCACGAATCCGGAGAACGCGCCGCCCTTCAGCCGCTTGATACCGACGCGCAGCGCGACCGGCCCGCCGTCGACCGGCACCGGGTCGCAGATGGAGTACGACCGCCGCACCGTATGCCCGTCGACCTCGGCGCGGAACGTGAGGTGCTGGCCCGCGGTGAACCGGTACTCCTCCGCCAGCTCGCCTGGGACGCCGACCGTGATGGTCACCGCGCCGTCCGCGAGCTCGTCGACGGCGAGCACCGGCAGCCGGTGGAACGCGGCTCGTCCCGCGCGCCGCCCGACAGCCTCCACCGCACGCTCCAACTCCTGGGTCACCTCGGCCATCACAAACCCATCGCTCAGCTGCTCTTGGATCAAATCGTCTTGAAGTGGTCGAACGGCTCACCGCAGGAACGGCACTGCCAGAAGGACTTGCAGGCGGTGGAGCCGAACCGGCTCACCTCACCGGTGTCCCGCGAGCCGCAACGTGGGCACGCGACGTCGGCGGGCCGGCGTCCGATCGACATCCCGCTCGTGACCAGCACCGGGCCGGCGGCCGCCCTGCCGGTCGGCGGGGCGATGCCGAACTCCTCCAGCTTGCGGTGGGCCTCGTCGCTCATCCAGTCCGTCGTCCACGCGGGCGACAGCACTGTGTGCACCCGCGCGCGCAGGCCGTGCCGGCGCACAGCGTCGGCCGCCATCCGCGCGATGACTTCCGTTGCGGGACAACCGGAGTAGGTCGGCGTCAGGTCCACGTCGACGGCACCCGGCTCGTCCTCAGCGACACGCACGTCGCGCACGATGCCCAGGTCGCCGAGCGTCAGGACGGGTACCTCCGGGTCCGTGACGTTCTCCACCGAGCGCCGGACGGCGGCCAGCTCGGCCTCCGTGACCGGCCGCGACGCCGCTTCGGTCACCATCTGCCGCGTCACCACGTCGAGCCCGGGTACGAGCGTGGGATGTGCTGCATCTCGGCCAGCACGTAGCCGAGGTGCTCGCTGTGGATGCCCTCACGCCCGCCGCGGGACCGCCGCGTGGGCTCGGGTACCTGCAGCGTGGCCTGCTCGATGACGGCCGTCCACCGTCGCTCGCACTCCTCCCGCAGCGACGACGGCAGCGGCACCACACCGGCGGAGGCGAGCTCGGCGGCGTCCTCGGTGTCGGTGAACAGCTCGTCGACGTACGGCCACACCTCGTCCAGCCCCGCCTGCATGCGCCGGTGGCTCTCCTGCGTGCCGTCGCCGAGCCGCAGAGTCCACTGCTCGGCGTGGTCGCGGTGGTAGTCGACCTCCTTGACCGCCTTGGCGGCGATGCCGGCGAGCGTCGGGTCGGGGCTCGTCGCGAGCCGCGAGAGCCGCGAGTACAGGGCGTACTGGTAGGTGGAGAAGACCAGCTGACGGGCGATGCTGAACGCGAAGTCACCCCGGGGCTGCTCCACCAGGTGCACGCACCGGAACTCCCGCTCGTCCCGGAAGAACGCGAGGTCGTCCTCGCTGCGGGCCGGCTCACCGGTGTAGGTCGCCTCCACCTCACCGGCGTAGGTCAGCAGCGCCCGGGCCTGGCCGAGCAGGTCCAGGGCGATGTTGCCCAGCGCCATGTCCTCCTCGATCTGTGGCGCGCGACTCATCCACTCCCCCAGCCGCTGGGTGAGGATCAGCGCGTCGTCGCCGAGGGCGAGGCAGTACCGCGCCAGCGCCTGCGGCCGCACCTGTGTCGTGACAGCAGCTTCGGGGCTCACAGGTACTCCACGTCCTCGGGCACGTCGTAGAAGGTCGGGTGCCGGTACACCTTGTCGCCGGCCGGGTCGAAGAACGAGTCACGCTCGTCCGGGCTCGACGCGGTGATCGCCGCCGCCGGCACGACCCAGATCGACACGCCCTCACCGCGTCTGGTGTACAGGTCCCGCGCGTTGCGCAGGGCCATCTGCGCGTCCGGCGCGTGCAGGGAGCCGGCGTGCGTGTGGTTCAGCCCCCGCTTGCCCCGGACGAAGACCTCCCACAGTGGCCAGTCGCTCACGCCACTGCCTCCTCACGCGCCTGCGCCGTCCTCTTCGCCTGCTTCGCGGCGTACGCACTGGCCGCCTCACGCACCCACGCGCCGTCCTCGTGCGCCTTGCGGCGGTGGGCGATGCGCTGGGCGTTGCACGGGCCGTCACCCGACAGCACCCGCTTGAACTCCGACCAGTCGATCTCCCCGAACCGCCAGTGGGCCGACTCCTCGTCGTACCGCAGGTCCGGGTCCGGCAGCGTCAGCCCGAGCTTCTGCGCCTGGGGCACCGTCATGTCCACGAACCGCTGCCGCAGCTCGTCGTTGCTGAACCGCTTGATGCCCCACGCCATGGACTGCTCGGAGTGCGAGGACTCGGCGTCCGGCGGGCCGAACATCATCAGCGCCGGCCACCACCAGCGGTTGGCGGCGTCCTGCGCCATCGCCTTCTGCTCTGAGGTGCCGCGCGACAGCGCCCAGAGGATCTCGAACCCCTGGCGCTGGTGGAAGGACTCCTCCTTGCAGACCCGGATCATCGCCCGGGCGTAGGGACCGTAGGAGCAGCGGCACAGCGGCACCTGGTTCATGATCGCCGCGCCGTCGACGAGCCAGCCGATGGCGCCGACGTCGGCCCAGGTCAGGGTGGGGTAGTTGAAGATCGTGGAGTACTTCTGCTTGCCCGAGTGCAGGGCGTCGAGCAGCTCGTCGCGCCCGGCGCCGAGCGTCTCCGCAGCCGAGTACAGGTAGAGCCCGTGGCCGGCCTCGTCCTGCACCTTCGCGATCAGGATCGCCTTGCGCCGCAGGCTCGGGGCCCGGGTGATCCAGTTGCCCTCCGGCTGCATGCCGATGATCTCGGAGTGCGCGTGCTGCGCGATCTGCCGCACGAGGGTCTTGCGGTAGGCCTCCGGCATCCAGTCCCGTGGCTCGATGCGCTGGTCAGCGGCGATCAGGGCGTCGAACTGCTCCTGCCGGTCCGCGACCTCGGCCTCGGACAGCAGCTGCGCCCGCCGGTCCTCGTGCGCCATCGCCTGCTCGACCCCGCCGGTCTCGGCAGCGTTGAGCGGCTCCGAAGGCTCGGTGGAAAAGTCGTTCCCGTACATCGGGCCCTCCTGTCGATCCGATCGCCTGCTGCCCAGTGTCACCCCTGTGACACTTTCGCGCAAGAACCGGGCGAGAGTGTCATACGCAGCCTCTGGGACGATAAGGGCCGATGGAACCCACCGAGACCCCGGACGTGCTCGCGCCCTCACCGGCCGACGCCTCCGTCCGCGCCGCCCGCACAGCCGACCTGCCGGCCATCGGCGCCATCCACGCTCGCGCTTGGTCCACGACCTACCGGGACCTCGTCCCGCCCGAGGCGCTCCCCCACGTGAACGCCGCCGAGCTGACCGAGGCGTGGCGGCCGTGGCTCGAGCAGGCGAACAGCGGCTGGTTGCTGCGCCACCTCCTGGTCGCCTGCACCGGACCGACCGTCGTCGGGTTCGCCGCGTTCGGCCCCACAGCGGAGTCCGGCGCCCCGACATCCGGCTCCTTCCCCGCAGAGCTGACGGCCCTCTACGTGGACGGCGTCCACCAGCGTCACGGGCACGGCTCGCGTCTGCTCGCGGCCGGGGTCGATCTGCTCCGCGAGGACGGCGCCACGCAGCTGGTCTGCTGGGTGCCGGCCGGTGACGGGCCGCGGATCGCGTTCCTGCGGTCGGCGGGGCTGGCACCGGACGGCGCCGCAAGGCTCCTGCTTCCCGACGAGGAAGCGGACGAGCAGAGCAGCGACGGGGTCCGCGAGGTGCGGTTGTGGGCCGAGCTGGGTGCGCCGACCGGTGGCGGCGCGACATGAGCCGGGCCGAAGTCGACGGCCGGGCGTACGAGGAAGTGGCCGCGGACAAGGCCGGTCCCGGACCAGGGCCGGCGCAACATCCCGCGGGGCCGACCATCCGGCAAGCGCTGTCCGTCGGTGTCGCGACCGGCGCCTACGGCATCTCGTTCGGAGCCCTGTCGGTCACCGCCGGCCTGGACCTGCTGCAGACCATGGCCCTCAGCCTGCTGATGTTCACCGGAGGGTCCCAGTTCGCGTTCATCGGCGTGATCGGCGCCGGTGGCTCCGGCGCGGCGGCCACCGCGACCGCGGGGCTGCTCGGGGTGCGCAACGCGCTGTACGGTCTGCAGATGTCCCGCATCGTCGGCGTGCGCGGGATCCGTAGGCTCGCCGCCGCGTGGCTCACCATCGACGAGTCCACCGCGGTCGGGTCGCTGCAGCCGACGCCCGGGCTGAGACGGCTCGGGTTCTGGCTCACCGGGCTTTCCGTCTTCGTGCTCTGGAACCTGGCGACTGCGGGCGGCGCCGTCGTCGGTGACCTGCTCGGGGACCCGAAGCAGTGGGGCCTGGACGCTGCGGCAGCGGCGGCGTTCCTGGCACTGCTGTGGCCGCGCCTGCGGGACGGTCAGGCCCGGGCCGTGGCCGCCGCCGCGGTCGTCGTGGCGACGGCCCTGACCCCGATCGCACCGGCCGGTGTACCGGTGCTCGCCGCCGCCGCGGCCGCGGTCGTGATCGGCTGGAGGAGAGCACGATGACCGGCTGGGTCGCCGTCCTGGCCGCCGCCGGAGTCTGCCTGGCCCTCAAGGTCGCCGGCTACCTCGTCCCCGGCCGACTGGTGGAAGGCGAGCGAGCCCGCCGCATCGCCGGCCTGGTCACCGTGGCGCTGCTCGCCGCGCTCGTCGCTGTGCAGACCCTCGGCGCCGGTCAGCGCCTCGCCGTGGACGCCCGTGTCGTCGCGCTCGGCGCCGCGGCCGTCGCGCTCGCGCTGCGCGCCCCGTTCATCGTCGTGGTCGTGCTCGCCGCCGCCGTCGCAGCGGGCCTGCGCGCACTCGGATGGTGAGAACGTGACAACTCGGGAAGATCAACAGGCACCGACGATCCGCCTGCTGGCCCCCGGCCGACTGCTCGGCGTCGACGTCGCCCGCGGGCTGGCGCTGATCGGGATGATCGCCGTCCACATCGTTCCCTCCACGCGGGGTGGGGAGGTGAGCACGGCATATCTGATCGCCTCCGGCCGCGCCTCGTCCCTGTTCGCGGTGCTGGCCGGGGTGTCGCTGGTGCTCAGCACCCGCGGGGCGGGGGGCAGCCTCGTCCGCGGGGCCCGCCGAGGCATCCTCGCCCGCGCCGGGCTGATCGCGTTCATCGGGATGACCCTGGGCGTGCTGAACTCGGGCGTCGCGGTGATCCTCGTGAACTACGGCGTGCTGTTCGCGCTCGGGGCGGTGGTGATCGGCTGGAACACCAGGGTCCTGACGGTCCTCGCAGCGGTGTGGCTGTTGCTGTCGCCGGTCCTCGGCTTCCTCGTGCGGAGGCAGCTGGAGCCCGGCCCGGGCCCGGTCCCCTCCTGGTTCTCCCTCGCCGACCCGGTCGAGCTCGTCACCACGCTGCTGTTCACCGGCTACTACCCGGTCCTGCAGTGGACGTCGTACCTGCTGGTGGGAATCGTGCTCGGCCGCCTGCCCCTGCGGAGGACGGACGTGGCGATCGGTCTACTGGCCGGCGGTGCCGTGCTGGCGGCCGGGGCCAAGGTGCTGTCCGGCCTGCTGCTGGACCTTGGGGACGGGTGGCGTCAGCTCGTGATCCCCCCGTCGTCCGCCGTCTACGGCACAGACCTGGCAACGGCACTGGCGACCGGCATGTACGGCACGACCCCGACCAACTCGTGGTGGTGGCTCGCCGTCACCGGCCCGCACACGGGCACACCGTTGTCCCTGCTGCACACCACCGGCACCGCGCTGGTCGTCCTCGGCGCCTGCCTGCTCCTGGTGGGCCTGCTGACCCGGTACGCCGGCCGGCGAGGACGCCTCCTGGTCCTGCCTTTGGCGGCTGTCGGGTCGATGACGCTCACCCTGTACACGGCCGACGTCTTCGCGCTCGCCGTCTGGCGACCACCGCCCGGAGGTGAGGTGCAGCTGTGGGTGGTCCACATCGCCGCGGCCCTGGCCTTCGCGACCTGGTGGGCGCTCAGGGGTCGGCGGGGTCCGCTGGAGGAGATGGCCACCCAGTTCAGCGTCGCCGCACGGGGTTAGCGATCGCGCCGGGTCAGCGGTCGCGGCCGTGCAGGGCGGACGCGTGGCGCATCGCGGCCCGCGCGCGCTTGCGGTCCCCGGCGACGTCGTAGGCGCGGGCGAGCCGGAACCAGGTGCGCCAGTCCTCCGGCGCCGCCTCCGTCTCGGCGCGGTACCGCGCGAACACCGCATCGGCGGCGGCGCGATCGACCCGCCCCGAGGGCCGCCTCGCCGGTGCGTCGACGAGAACGGCGCCCTCCGCGCCGAGCTGGCGCGCCATCACCTCGGTCTTCCGCCCGAACTGCAGCTCCCGCACCACCGCCCACAGGGACACGAGCGGGACGATCAGCACACCCACGCCGAGCAGGACCCCGACGACCTCACCGGTGCCGAGCAGGACCACTCCTCGCCAGCCGAGCAGCCCGAAGTACGCCACCGCGACGAGCGAGACCAGCAGTGCGCTCCACTTCGCCTTCACCGCAGCCTCACAGGTCCAGGTAGCCGTCGAGCCCGACGGTGAGCCCGGGGTGGTCCGCGACCTTGCGGACGCCCAGCAGCACGCCGGGCATGAAGGAGGCACGGTCGAACGAGTCGTGGCGGATGGTGAGCTGCTCCCCCACCCCGCCGAGCAGGATCTCCTCATGGGCGACGAGTCCGCGAAGGCGCACGGAGTGGACATGGACGCCGTCCACGACGGCTCCGCGGGCGCCGTCCAGCTGCGTCCGGGTCGCGTCCGGGGACGGCGCGAGCCCGACCTGCCGGCGCGCGGCCGCGACGGCCTCTGCCGTGTGCCGTGCCGTGCCGGAGGGGGCGTCGACCTTGTCCGGGTGGTGCAGCTCGACCACCTCGACGGACTCGAAGTGGGGCGCCGCCGCGGCGGCGAACCTCATGGCCAGCACGGCGCCGACGGCGAAGTTCGGCGCGACCAGCACCCCCACCTTGGGACTGGATGACAGCTGTCCGCGCAGGGCGTCCAGCCTCTCGTCGTCCCAGCCCGTCGTCCCCACCACGGCGTGCACGCCGTGCCGGACGCAGAACCCCACGTTCTCCGGTGCGGCGTCGGGGACGGACAGCTCCACGGCGACGTGGGTGCCGGCGTCCACGATCTGCTGCAGGTCGTCGCCGCGGCCGATACGGGCCACCAGCTCCATGTCGTCGGCGGCCTCGACCGCTGCGCACGCGGCCCGGCCCATCCGTCCGCCGGCGCCGATGACCGCTACCCGTACCCGTTCAGAGCCCACGCAGTGAATGTAACGTCGTGGCGGTGACGACGGCCGCCTGCGCCGCCTCGTACCCCTTGTCCTCACCCGATCCGGCGAGCCCGGCACGGTCGAGAGCCTGCTCCTCGGTGTCGCACGTCAGCACACCGAACCCGACCGGGACGCCGGTGTCGACGGCAACCCGGGTCAGTCCCGAGGTCGCGGCGGAGCAGACGTAGTCGAAGTGCGGCGTGCCCCCGCGGATCACGACTCCCAGGGCCACCACCGCGTCGTACCCGCAGCGGGCGAGTCTCGCCGCCGCGACGGGCAGCTCGAAGGAGCCGGGCACCCGCACGACGGTCGGCTCGACGCCGGACTCCGCCAGGGCACGCCTCGCCCCGTCGAGGAGGCCGTTCATCACGGTGGTGTGCCAGCTCGCGGCGACGACCGCCACCCGCAGTGCGCTCGCCTGGGCGGTGAGGTCGGAGGTGAGGTCAGGGGACCCGGTGCGGCTCACGGTGCTCCTTGTGCGGGTGGTCCTGGTGCGTGTGGTCCTGGTGGGGCAGGTCGAGGTGCGGCAGGTGGTGCCCCATCCGCTCCGCCTTGGTGCGCAGGTAGCGCAGGTTCTCCGGGTGCGGCGGCGGCAGGACGCCGACACGCTCGCTGATGCGGACACCCGCCGCTTCCAGCTGGGTCACCTTCTCGGGGTTGTTGGTCATCAGCCGGACGTCGTGGACCCCGAGGTCGGCCAGGATCGCGGCCGCGACCCCGTACTGGCGCGCATCCACCGGCAGGCCGAGGTCGAGGTTGGCGTCCACGGTGTCACGCCCCTGGTCCTGGCGGGCGTACGCGGCGAGCTTGGCGGCCACCCCGATCCCCCGCCCCTCGTGACCGCGCAGGTACACCACCGCCCCGCGTCCGGCGTCCGCGATCAGCTGCATGGCAAGGCGCAGCTGGGGCCCGCAATCGCAGCGCAAGGAGCCGAGCACATCACCCGTGAGGCACTCGGAGTGCAGGCGCACCAGCACCGGCTCCGCCATCTCGGCCGGGTCGCTCGCGCGCAGGTCGCCCAGGGTCAGCGCGACGTGCTCGGTCCCGGCGCTGTCGACGTACGCGTGGGCCGTGAAGACTGCATGCTCCGTGGGCAGTCTCGTGCTCGCCACGCGCGTCACGACGGGCCGGGACAGGTGCTCACGCAGGGCCTCGATAGTGACGAGCGCGAGACCGTTCTCGTCGGCGAAGCGGCGGCAGGCGTCGCCGCGGAGCATCTCGCCGTCGTCACTGACCAGCTCGACGATCGCCCCCACGGGGGTCAGACCCGCGAGGCGGCACAGGTCGACCGCTGCCTCGGTGTGGCCTGGGCGAACGAGCACCCCGCCGTCCCGGGCACGCAACGGTGCGACGTGCCCCGGCCGCACGAGGGCCTCTGGCCTCGTGCCGTGGCCGGCGAGCAGCCGGACGGTGACTGCCCGGTCGGCCGCGCTGATGCCGGTGCTCACGCCCTCGCGGGCGTCGACCGTGACGGTGAATGCGGTCCCCATCGACTCCTCGTTGCGGGGAACCATCAGCGGCAGGTCCAGGGCATCGGCCCGCTGCTCGCTCATCGGCACGCAGACGTACCCGCTGCCGTGCCGGACGAAGAACGCCATCCACGCCTCGGTCATGTGCTCGGCCGCCATCACCAGGTCGCCCTCGTTCTCCCGGTCCCCGGCATCGAGGACGACGACCGGCCGGCCTGCCGCCAGCTGCCGGAGTGCCCGTTCGACCGGGTCGGCCACGACGTCGGCACTGGGTCCGGCCTTGTCCGTCCCTTCCGTCACGACGTCACCTGCTGGGCGAGGCCGTGGCCGCTGGCGTCGACGGCACGGTCGAAGGTCGTCAACCGCTCCACGTACTTCGCCAGCACGTCGACCTCGACGTTGAGTCGTTGACCCCGGATGGCGGTCCCCAGCGTCGTGACCTCCGCGGTGTGAGGGATCACGGCGATCATGACCCGGTCACCGCCGAGCCCCGCCACCGT
>JASBSH010000135.1 GCA_030149025.1 Actinomycetales bacterium
ACATCGAGTCGTTGAGCATCATGTCGAGACGCTCCAGGCCCGCCAGCGTGGCGATCTCGGGCATGCAGAGGCCGGAGGCGTAGTTGGTCAACCGGACGTAACGGCCCAGCTCGGCGCTGCTCTCGTCGAGCGCCGCCCGCATCAGGCGGAAGTTCTCCTGCGTCGCATAGGTACCGGCGTACCCCTCCCGCGTCGCCCCTTCCGGGACGTAGTCGAGCAGGCTCTGGCCGGTGGAGCGGATGACTGCGATCACGTCGGCACCCTCACGTGCTGCCGCCCGCGCCTGCGGGATGTCCTCGTAGATGTCCCCGGTGGCGACGATCAGGTAGATCCACGGTCGCTGCTTCGGGTCACCGAACCTGCGGACCAGGCGCTCCCGCTGCGTGCGCGAGCGGTCGATGCGCCGGACGCCGGTCGCAACCGCCGCACGGGCGCGGCGGGCGGCGGCAGTGGCGTCACGACCCTCCGGGAGCCGGAAGGCCACGGCGCCGCTGGACGACTTCTGGGCCAGCGTCAGCAGGTCGGGCGCCTCACCGCGCGCGAGGGCGTCCCACACCGGGACGGCGACGCCGTGCTCGAGGCCGACCTGGTCGCGGACCGCGTCCACGAGGTGGTTGACCCAGGGCACCCGCTCGGCATCGGCGCCGGTGAGGCCGGCCAGCCGCAGGACCGCGCGCTCCACCGACACGGTGGTGTGCGTGCGGGCGAGCTTGACCACCGGCCGCGTGGCGCGCCTGGCCAGGGTGCGGGCCTTGCGGACGACCACCGGGTCGAGCTCGAGCATCGGCCGCCGGCTCCTCGGGCTCACTGGTCCTCCTGTCATCGATCTTCTGTCATCGGTCTGTGGTCATGGAGCTGTGGCCATGGAGCTGTTGGTTCAGTCACTCCGTCGGCGGATGAGTACCGGCCGGAGCGCCATCGAACAGTCGAATCTACGGCTCAACCGCGCTCTGACCGCAATTCCTCCTGCTCACGATAGCCGCTGGGGACGGCGAAGCGGGTGGCCGCGCGACCGCCGGGTACCGTCGCTCCCGCCACAGCGGCGCGACGGTGGGTGGGAAACGCTTGGAAAGGGGTACCGCACATGCTCTACCGGCTCTCCCGTCTCGTGCTGCTGGCGCTGCTGAGAACGTTCTGGCGTCCAACGGTGGAGGGTCTGGAGAACGTGCCCAGGACCGGGCCGGTCATCCTCGCCAGCAACCACGTGTCCTTCATCGACAGCGTCGTGATCCCCCTCGTCGTACCTCGCCGCGTGGTCTTCCTGGCGAAGGCCGAGTACTTCACCGGCAAGGGCCTACGCGGTGCGTTCAGCAGGCTGATGTTCACCGCGCTCGGGGCCCTCCCGGTGGACAGGGACACCCAACGGGCGGCGCGGGCTGCGCTGAACGCGGCGCTAGAGGTGCTGCGCGAGGGGGAGGGCTTCGGCATCTACCCGGAGGGAACGCGGTCGCGCGACGGCCGGCTCTACCGGGGTCGCACCGGTGTGGGCTGGTTGTCCGTCGCGTCCGGGGCACCCGTCGTCCCGGTGGGGCTGGTCGGTACGGACCGAGTGCAGCCGGTCGGGGCCCGGTTGGTGCGACCGTTCAAGCCGATCACGGTGCGGTTCGGCGAGCCCGTCCGCCCACAGGACTTCCTCGGCGCCCCGGCCGCGCAGGTACGCCGGACGCTCACCGACACGGTGATGGAACGGATCGCCGGGATGACCGGGCAACCGCTCGCCGGGCACTACAACGAACGCAGCACCACGGACATCTGACGCGCGTGGGCTCGGCTAACCGCCGGCGCCGGCCAGTGCGCCGGTGTCGTGGATCGTCCGCCCGCGCAGCACCGTCCGCACGCACTCCGGCAGCTTCGAGCCAGGGCTCACGTCCGGCAGCACCGGCGTCCCCGACCTCGGGTCGGTGCTCAACGCGGCGATCGCCGGGTCGGCCGCCTGGACCACCAGGTCGGTTGCCGCCCATACCGCGAACGTCGCCGGCATACCCGGCGCCACCACCCCTTCCCCGTCCCGGCGGGCGGCCCGCCACGCCCCCCGCGTGTGCGCGAGGAAGGCGGCACGGGCGGAGAGCTCCTGTCCCGGGGTGCGGTGGTACACCGCCGCCCGGACGGCGCCCCACGGGTCGAAAGGGGTGACCGGCGAGTCCGACCCGAACGCGAGCGGCACACCCGCCGCCGCCATGGAGGCGAAGGGGTTCAGTCGCGTCCCCCGAACGGGGCCGAGACGCTCGACGTACATGCCGTCGTCCCCGCCCCAGGCGGCGTCGAAGGCGGGCTGAACGCTGGCCGTCAGCCCGAGCCGCGCCAGCTCGGCTATCGCGTCGGCGTCCACCGCCTCCACGTGCTCGAGGCGGTGGCGGGCCGCGACGAGCCGCTCGAGCCCCAGGAGGTCGGCGGCGGCGGCGAAACCGGTGAGGACGGCGTCCATGGCCGCGTCGCCGATGACGTGGAAGCCGGCCTGGACGCCGACCTGGGTGCACGCGATGACGTGGTCGCGGACCTGCCCGGCGTCGAGGTAGGCGCGGCCGCGGTGGCCGGCGTCCAGGCCTGCGGCCGGGGCGTCCGCGTAGGGCTCGCGGAACCAGGCGGTGCGCGACCCGATAGAGCCGTCGGCCGTCAGGTCCCCTCCCAGGCCGAGCAGGGACGGCGCGTGCTCACCGAGCGTCTCCCGCAGCCCGGTGAGCACGGACGACGCGTGCTCGGCGTCCTCCACCAGGTCACCCCAGTAGGCGAGGACCTCGGGCAGTGGGTCCGCTGCTGACACCTCCAGTGCCGACCGGAGGTCGTCCGGTGACCCGACGTGGGGGGCGGAGTTCTCGGTCACGCAGGCGATGCCTGCGGCGGCGGCTGCCTGCAGCGCTCGCCTCTGGAGGCGGGCGCGGTGCGCGGGGTCGAGCTGACGCGACAGGGTGCGGGCGGCGTGGTGGGCGTCCCGTTCGACCCGTCCGTCCCGCGACCAGCCGGGCAGGTCCGCCAGGCCGGCGCGGGCCGCGAGCTCCCCCGACACGACGGCCGAGTGCACGTCCACCCTGGACAGGTACACCTTCCGTCCCGGAGCGGCGCGATCGAGCTCGACAGCCGTCGGTGGACGCTTCTCGGGCCAGTGGCGCTCGTCCCAGCCGTGGCCGAAGATCACCTCCCCCGGCCGGTGCTGCGCAGCGGTGGCGACGGCGTCCAGCACGTCCTGCAGGGTGGTGGCCTCGGTGAGGTCGATCCCCTCGAGGGCCAGGCCCGTCTCGGTGATGTGGACGTGACCGTCGACGAATGCCGGAGCCAGCAGGGCGCCGTCCAGGTCGACGACGTCGTCGATCCCGGCGGCGTGCGCGTCCGCGGCCTGCTCCGAACCGACCCACGCGATGGTGTCGCCGTCAACGAGGACGGCGGTCGCGAACGGGTCCGCGGGGCTGTAGACGGACCCGTTGCGGTAGAGGGTGGTCCTCTTGCCGGCGGTCTGCTTGCCGGCGGTCTTCGCTGTCTCGTTCTTCGCTGTCTCGTTCCTGGCTGTCTCGTTCCTGGCTGTCTCGTCCTTGGCGGCCACGCCGGTCAGTCTGCCGCCAAGCGTCTGGTGAACAGGGACCGCACCCCCGCCACCGACCGGAGCAGGTCGAGTGCGTACTGGGCGTGGCCGGGGACGTACCCGTTGCCGATCAGCATCGTCACGTCGGCCACGAGCCCCTCCGCACCCAGCGCTGCAGCGCTGAACGAGGTCGCCATCGAGAAGAAGATCACCGTGCCGCCGTCCGCCGTGGACAGGACGGCGCCGTGCTCGCAGCCGGGCACGTCCACGCAGACCACGGTGATGTCAGCCGGCGCGCCCAGGCCCCTGGTGACGGCCGCTGAGAGTGCCACCGGGTCGCGTGCATCCGCCAGCACGACGCTGTCGGCGAGGTCGGCGTCGCGCAGCATCTGCGCCTCGGCCTCGAACGGGACCACACCGACCGTCGCGGACGCGCCGCTGCCGCGCGCGGCGGCGAGCGACAGCGAACCGGACTTGCCGGCAGCGCCGACCACGGCGACGGTAGGGGCGAGGCCCTCGGCGCGGTAGCGGCTCACCACCCGGGAGACCAGCGCCGGCGCGCCGCACACGTCCATCACCATCAGGGACAGGTCGGGGTCGAGGTCGTCCGGGAGCACGGCCGCCATGCTGCGGGCGAACAGGATCGCGTGCCCCTGCGCCGGCACCTGCTCGCTCCCGCCGTCCCAGCGGGCCAGGCCGTCGGTGATGGCGAGCGGGGTGAGCGACAGCGACACCAGCGTCGCCACTCGGTCCCCCACGCGTAAGCCCAGCGGTGAGTCGGGCCCCACCTCGTCCACGACGCCGACGAGCATCCCGCCCGAGCCGGTGACGGGGTTCTGCATCTTGCCGCGCTCCGCCACGATCTGGAGCACCTCGGCGCGGATCGCGTCGCCGTCGATGACGCCGTCCGTCGTGTGCTTGGCGGCGAGCTGGCGGTAGCTGGCGGCGTCCAGGTTCAGCTTCTCCAGGCTGATCCGCACCTCGTCGGCGGCGATCGCCGGATCCGGGTCCAGCCTGTGGGCGGCCTGCGGCAGGACACCCGCCGGCTCCAGGACGCGATGGAGCCCGACGGCGTGCTGGGCGGGTGCCTGCATGCGGACCGGGACGCCAGCAGGGATGCCGGCAGGGACGTCGGTGGCGGAGCTAACAGGAGAGTTTGCCACGTAAAGCCTCCATCGAACGGAAGAACTGCGGTGGGATGCTGGTTTGACCGCAAGCCTTCCCGTATCCTGCCAGGTGTGAGCATAGCCACCACTCCCCGACTCGAGCAGCCCTACGCCTACCGACGCCGCGAGCTCGCGGAGCCGGACTGGACCCGGCTGCCGGGCTGGCGTGATGTCACTGCGGAGCAGTGGGCCAGCGCGCAGTGGCAGCGTGCCAACTGCGTGAAGAACATCAAGCAGCTGCGCGCCGTCATGGGCGACCTGCTCACCGAGGACTTCTACGCGGACCTGGAGCGCGACCAGGCCGAGCGGGCGACCATGTCGATGCTGGTCCCGCCGCAGATGCTCAACACGATGGTGCCGGCAACCGGGATCTTCGATGAGACGAACGGCTTGCCGGCGGAGATGCCCGCTGCCGGCGCTGCGTTCACCGAGGCGTTCCATGCCGACCCGGTGCGCCGGTACATGCTCCCGGTGTTCTCCGACCGTCGCACCGACTGGCCGAGCCACCCCTTCGCGACCCGCGACTCGCTGCACGAGCACGACATGTGGGTGGCCGAGGGCCTGACCCACCGCTACCCGACGAAGGTACTGGCCGAGCTGCTGTCGACCTGCCCGCAGTACTGCGGTCATTGCACGCGGATGGACCTGGTCGGCAACTCCACCCCGCAGGTTCCGAAGCTGAAGTTCGACCTGAAACCGGTCGACCGGCTCGCCGCGATGATCGAGTACCTGCGGTCGACACCGTCGGTACGGGATGTCGTCGTCTCGGGGGGCGACGTGGCGAACATGCCGTGGAAGAACCTCGAGGCGTTCGTCCTGCGGCTGCTGGAGATCGACAACATCCGCGACATCCGCCTCGCCACGAAGGCGCTGATGGGTCTTCCCCAGCACTGGTCCCAGCCGGACGTCGTCGAGGGCATGGCGCGGGTGGCCTCCGTTGCCCGTTCTCGCGGTGTGTCCCTGGCCATCCACACGCACGTGAACAATGCGCAGTCGGTCACGCCGTCCGTGGCTCACGCCACCCGGTTGATGCTCGAGGCCGGCGTCCGGGACGTGCGCAACCAGGGTGTGCTGATGCGCGGCGTGAACGACAGCAGCAAGCAGCTGCTCGATCTGTGCTTCGCATTGCAGGACGAGGCGTCGATCACGCCGTACTACTTCTACATGTGCGACATGATCCCGTTCAGCGAGCACTGGCGGATGTCGCTGGCCGAGGCGCAGAGGCTGCAGCACTCGATCATGGGTTACCTGCCCGGCTTCGCCACACCGCGGATCGTCTGCGACGTCCCGTTCGTGGGCAAGCGCTGGGCGCATCAGGTGCACAGCTACGACACCGAGCGCGGCATCTCCTACTGGACCAAGAACTACCGGACCTCGATCGAGGCGACCGACGAGGACGCGCTCAGCCGCGAGTACGTCTACTACGACCCGATCTACACCCTCCCGGAGACGGGGCAGGACTGGTGGCGCGAGCACGGCGACTCCGAGACCGTGCACGCCCAGGCGATGGAGCAGGCGGCAGCATCCCGCAGCGCGGCGGAGTCGCAGGCGAGCCACGCCGTCCACGCCTGACTGCGGAGGACTCCAGCGTTCCCGGAATGCCGCGGAGTGCCTCAGTGGCGTTAGGTGCGCCGCCGAGGCACTCCGTGGCACGGGTGGAACGCCGCGATTCTCCTCAGAGCGCCGGCGGCCGGGCCTCGTAGGGCGTGGACAGCACCACGGTGGTCCGCGTGGACACCTTGGCCACCGCCCGGACGCGGGCGATGAGGTCCTCGAGGTGCGCGGGCGTCGGCACCCGCACCTTGAGGATGTAGGACTCCTCGCCGGCGACCGAGTGGCAGGCCTCGATCTCGGGCAGGTCCGCGAGCCGGTCCGGCACGTCGTCGGGCGCCGAGGAGTCGAACGGTGTGACCGAGATGAACGCGGTGAGGGCCAGGCCGACCGCGTCCGGGTCAACCACGGCCTTGTAGCCGCGGATCACGCCGCGCTCCTCCAGGCGCCTCACCCGCTGGTGGACGGCCGAGGTCGAGAGCCCCGTCGCCTTCGCCAGGTCGGTGTAGCTCATCCGGCCGTCGGAGGCGAGCAGCTTCACGATCTGGCGGTCCGTCTCCTCCACCGGCGCACTGTATCGAGCCGTCTACGGGCCGTGCCCGCACTGACACGCCCTGGCAGGATCACGGACGTGACCGCTCCTTCGCCCGCCAACCAGCGGCTGATGCTTCTGGACGCTGCGTCGCTGTACTTCCGTGCGTTCTACGGCATCCCGGACACCATCACCTCGCCGCACGGTGAGCCGGTCAACGCCGTCCGCGGCTTCCTCGACATGGTCGCCCACCTCGTCACCAAGTACCGGCCCACCCACCTCGTCGCAGCCTGGGACGACGACTGGCGGCCGCAGTGGCGCGTCGACGCCATCCCCTCCTACAAGGCCCACCGTGTCGCGGACTTCTCCGGCGACACGGCGGTGGAGGAGGTGCCGGACACGCTGACGCCCCAGGTGCCCGTCATCGCAGAGGTGCTGCAGGTCTTCGGGATCACCCGGTTGGGCGCGCCCGGATGCGAGGCCGACGACGTGATCGGGACGCTGGTGGCCAGGGCCGTGAAGGCCGGGGTCGGCCGCACCGACGTCGTCACCGGTGACCGTGACCTGTTCCAGCTCGTGGACGACGACCACGCCGTCCGGGTCCTCTACACCGTCAAGGGCGTACGGGACCTGACCGAGGTGGACGGCGCGTGGTTGCGTGAGAAGTACGGCATCGCCTCCGGTCCCGCGTACGCGGACCTCGCAGCGCTGCGCGGCGACCCCTCCGACGGGCTGCCCGGGGTGGCCGGGATCGGCGAGAAGACCGCGGCGAAGCTGCTGCGCCAGTACAGCGACCTGGATGGCATCCGCGCTGCCGCCGAGGACGGCGACCGCGGGCTCGCCGCCGGGTTGCGGAAGAAGCTGCTGGACGCGACCGACTACCTCCAAGTGGCTCCGCGCGTCGTGAACGTGCTGCGCGACGCCGACCTCCCTCAAGTGGACGCAGCCCTACCGGCACGTCCCTCCACCGCGGAGCAGATCGGTGAGCTGGAGCAGCTGGCCGAGCGCTGGGGGGTCCGCAGCAGCATCAACCGCGTCCTCGAGGCGCTCCCCCGGACCTAGCGCGCAAGCGGGTCAGCGGGTGGAGGCGAACGCGGCCTCCAGCACGTCCAGGCCCTCGGCGAGCAGGTGGTCGGGCATCGACAGCGGTGGGAGCAGCCGCAGCACGTTGCCGTACGTGCCACAGGTCAGCGCGATCAGCCCCTCCCTGTGGGCAGCCGCCGCGATCTGGGCAGCAGCCGCGGCGTCCGGCGTCCGCGACCCGGAGCCGGCGTCCACGATCTCCACGGCGACCATCGCGCCGCGGCCGCGCACGTCCCCGACCCGTGGATCGCGCTGCTGGAGTGCACCCAGCCGGGACAGGAGCACCTCCCCCATCGCCCGGGCGCGGTCGACGAGCCCGTCGGACTCGATCGTCTCGATCACCGCGAGCGCCGCGGCGCAGGCGAGCGGGTTACCGCCGTAGGTGCCGCCGAGCCCGCCTGTGTGCGGACCGTCCATGATCTCCGCGCGTCCCGTGACCGCTGACAGCGGCAGCCCGCCGGCGATCCCCTTGGCGGTCACGATGAGGTCCGGTACGACACCCTCGTGCTCGCAGGCGAACATGCCCCCGGTCCGGGCGAACCCGGTCTGGACCTCGTCGGCGATGAACACCACGTCGTTCTCCTGGCACCACCGCGCCAGTGCGGGCAGGAAGCCGGGCGCCGGGACGATGAACCCGCCCTCACCCTGGATCGGCTCGATCACCACAGCGGCAAGGCTTTCCGCGCCTACCTGCTTCTCGATGACAGCAAGCGCCTGCGCCGCGGCTGCCTCACCGTCGAGGCCGTCCCGATACGGGTACGACAGCGGAGCGCGGTACACCTCGGGAGCGAAGGGTCCGAAGCCGCTCTTGTACGGCATGTTCTTGGCAGTCAGGGCCATCGTCAGGTTCGTGCGCCCGTGGTAGCCGTGGTCGAACGCGACGACGGCCTGACGCCGCGTGTAGGACCGAGCGATCTTGACGGCGTTCTCCACCGCCTCGGCGCCGGAGTTGAACAGGGCAGTGCGCTTCTCGTGATCCCCGGGCGTGAGCCGGTTCAGGTGCTCGGCGACGGCGACGTACCCCTCGTAGGGGGTCACCATGAAGCAGGTGTGGGTGAACCGGCGCGTCTGCTCCTCCACGGCTCGAACGACGCGGGGCGCGCTGTTGCCCACCGTGGTCACCGCGATCCCGGAGCCGAAGTCGATGAGCGAGTTGCCATCGACGTCGACGACCACCCCGCCTCCCGCCTCGGCGGCGAAGACCGGCATCGTCGTCCCGACCCCTCGCGCGACCGCTTCGGCCTTGCGCGCCTGCAGCTCGATCGACCGGGGTCCGGGGATGGTCGTCACGAGCCGGCGCTCCTGGACGACACCGTTCACGGCGCCGGACCCGGCGCTCTCCCATGCGGCGGTAGGTGCACTCATGGATACGGACACTAGACGGACCAGCCACAGCAAGGCGATGTCCGGACAGCACAAGGGTGCAAGCGCCGCTGTGCAAGCACGCTGCTCGTGGTCACCGAGCTGGTCGATGCCTGCCGACGTCACCGGCTCAACTTCCTCGAGGTCCCCCCACCGCACGACCTTCGTCTCCGTCAGCAGCGCCACCGCCCGCCCCCCGCACTCCCAGCCGGACGACGACGACCGCGCCACCTGGCCGCACCAGCGCTCCCTCACCCGCGCGGGACAGGGAGCATCGCGGTGCCGTGGCCCGGCCCCTTCCTCGCTGGGCAGGTCGAGGCCCCGCAGGTGCTGCCCGACGTGAGCCGGGACGGGAACGTGCGTGTCGTCGTCCCCGCTGACCGGGTAGAGCCTGGACGACGCGGACGTGCGCGCGAGCTCCTGGCTGGCGGTGTGCGCCGTCCCCGGCTGACGCTCAGCCGGCTTGGCGCCCGGCCGAGTAGGCGACGACCCCCCGGTCCACGGCGGTGATCGCCGTCCGCGCCGCGCGGCGCAGCTGTGGGTCGTCGGTGGCCTGGGCGACCTGGTCGAGCAGGTCGAGCACCTGCCGGGACCAGCGGACGAAGTCACCGGCCGCCAGGTCCACGTCGTCGAGCACGTCGTCCAGACGGCGGCCCTTGGCCCACCTGTACACCGCGGTGGCGATTCCCGGGTCCGGCTCCTCGGTGCCCTCCAGCCGGTGCGCGACCTCTGCCTCCCGCAGCCCAATCCAGATCCGCTGCGTCTGCGTCAGCGCGCGGTGCACCGGGCCACCGGGTGGCTGGGCGGTGAGGGCGTCGTCCCGCCGGGCCTGGTACACCACAGCGGACACGACCGCGGCCAGCCCGGCGGCGTCCAAGCCGGCCCAGGCACCGCTGCGCAGGCACTCGGCGACGAGCAGGTCCTTCTCCGTGTAGACCCGACGCAGCAGGTGCCCGGGGTCGGTGACGACGGTGCGGCCGTCGGCCGATGTGTGCAGGTACCCCCGCTCGGTCAGCAGATCGCACACCCGGTCGAACGTCTTCGCGATGCTGTTCGTGCGGCCCTCGATCCGGCGCACCAGCGCGGCGTGCTCACGGTGCAGCCGCCACCAGCGCTCTGCCCAGCGGGCGTGGTCCTCCCGGTCCGGGCAGGCGTGGCAGGGGTGCTGGCGCATCCGCTTGCGGAGCTCGTCGACCCGGTCGCCGAGCCCGTCGGGACCCGTTCCGCCCGCTGTGTCGCTGCTGCCGGCGTCGTCCCGCGAAGGCTCGTCAGGGACGTCGGCCCGGCGCCCTTCTGACAAGACGTTGCGAAGGGAGGAGGTGAGGTCCCTGCGTTGGCCCGGGTTGCGGGGGTTGAAGTTGCGGGGCACCTTCACCGTGCCGTAGGGCTGGACCGCCTCGGGCAGCTCGTCGACGGAGAGCCGGCGGACCTGCCGGTCCGCGGTCAGGATCGTCGGCCTCGGCCCCTCCAGCCCGCCCGCCGTGCCCGGGTCGAGAACGACGGCGAAACCGGCGCGGCGCCCGGAGGGGACCCGGATGACGTCCCCACGGCTGAGCGTCTCCAGGGACTCGCGGGTGTGCCGGCGACGTGCGCGGGCCGCGGCCTTGGAGGCGTCCTTCTCCAGGTCGTTCACCCTGCGGCGCAGGGCCGCGTACTCGCTGAAGTCCCCGAGGTGGCACGTCATCGCCTCGGCGTACCCGTCGAGAGCCTCCTCCTGCTTGCGCGCCTGCCGGGCGAGGCCGACGACCGCGCGATCTGCCTGGAACTGCGCGAAGGACGTCTCGAGGATCTCCCGTGCCCGGCCCCGGCCCACCTGGGCCACGAGGTTGACCGCCATGTTGTAGGTCGGGCCAAAGCTGGACCGCAGCGGGTACGTGCGGGTCGACGCCAGACCGGCGACGGCCTGCGGGTCCAGGCCAGGGTGCCACACCACCACTGCGTGGCCCTCGACGTCGATACCGCGCCGGCCGGCCCGCCCGGTGAGCTGGGTGTACTCCCCCGGCGTCACGTCCACGTGGCTCTCCCCGTTGAACTTCACCAGCTTCTCGAGCACCACGGTGCGGGCGGGCATGTTGATGCCGAGCGCGAGGGTCTCGGTCGCGAAGACCGCCTTCACCAGGCCGCGTGAGAACAGGTCCTCCACGATTTCCTTGAAGGTCGGCAGCAGGCCGGCATGGTGCGCGGCCACCCCACGGGTGAGGCCGTCGAGCCAGTCCCAGTACCCGAGGACGGCGAGGTCGGAGTCCGGGATGTCGGCCGTGCGCCGCTCGACCATCTCGCGGATCTCGTGACGCTCCTCCGGAGTGGTGAGGCGCACCCCCCAGGCCAGGCACTGCCGGACGGCCGCGTCGCAACCTGCACGGCTGAAGATGAAGGTGATCGCGGGCAGCAGGCCGTCGGCGTCGAGGCGCTCGACGACCTCCGCCCGACTGGGGACGCCGACACGCGGGCCGGGGGCACGCCGTGGCCTGGTTGCCCCTGCGTGGCCACGCTGACCGTTGCGGCTGCCTCGGCCTCCTCTTCCTGGGCCGGAGCCAGTGGCGAACTGCTTCTGGGTCAGGCGCACCAGCTCCGGGTTCACCCTCGCCCGGCGCCAGTGGGCGTCAGGCGCGCCGTCGCCGGCCTGGTCCGGCAGCTGGTCGACGAACAGGTCGACCAGCCGGTTGCCGACTATGACGTGCTGGAACAGCGGCACCGGACGGTGCTCGGAGACGACCACCTCCGTATCGCCCCGGACGGTGTCCAGCCAGTCGCCGAACTCCTCGGCGTTGCTGACAGTGGCCGACAGCGAGACGACGAGGACGTCGTCCGGCAGGTGGATGATGACCTCCTCCCAGACGGCGCCGCGGAACCGGTCGGCCAGGTAGTGCACCTCGTCCATGACCACGTAGCCGAGACCCCGCAGCGATGAGGAGCCGGCGTAGAGCATGTTCCGCAGCACCTCGGTGGTCATCACCACCACGGGGGCGTCACCGTTGATCGAGGTGTCCCCGGTCAGCAGCCCCACCCGGTCGGCGCCGTAGAGGTCGACCAGCTCGGCGTACTTCTGGTTGCTCAGCGCCTTGATCGGTGTGGTGTAGAAGGCCTTGCGCCTCCCGGCGAGGGCCAGGTGCACGGCGAACTGACCGACCACCGTCTTGCCGGCCCCGGTGGGAGCCGCGACAAGGACGCCACGCCCCTCCTCGAGGGCCTTGCAAGCCTGTTCCTGGAAGGGGTCGAGCTCGAAACCCAGGTCCGGGCGGAACCGGTGCAACTCGGTCCTGGCCTCGGCCTGCCGAGCCCGGGCGGCCGCGTAGCGCTCCGCGGGCGAGGACATGGACTCAGGCTAGGTCATGCCCCTGGGCCCTGCTGATCTAGACCTGCTGCTCTCGGCCTGCGCAGGGACCGGCTGCGGGGCAGAGTGGCAGAAGGACCCGGCAGAAGGAGCCGGCAGAAGGAGTCGACCCGAGGAGGAGCCGTGCCCAAGACGTCCAAGAGCGGCAAGGCCAAGAAGGAAGAGCTGCCCAGCACGCTGCAACGCTCCCCGGAGAAGGCACAGCGCACGTTCGCGAAGGCGCACGACGCGGCCGCGAAGGAGTACGGCGAGGGCGAGCGCGCCCACCGGGTCGCGTACTCGGCGTTGA
>JASBSH010000138.1 GCA_030149025.1 Actinomycetales bacterium
CCACCCGACGGTGAACCACCACCAGATCCAGGGTGAGCGGGGAAGCGCGGCGGGTCAGTCCCGCCGTTCGAGCCGGAGCTCGTTCGCCCGGACCAGCCGAGCCGAGGCGAGCCCGAAACCGGCCACCAGCGGGAACGAGCCGGGACGAGCCGAGCCGTGTCCCAGTCACTCCCGGGCGTCTGCACGGGACCGACGCAACGCACGCTGCTGCCAGCGGTCCATCCGGCTGCGCAGCGGCCGGCCGGCGTAGGTGCCGAGGCTGACGCCGATCGCCAGACCCATCCCGACGCCAGCCGCGCCGAACAGCGTGGTCAGGCCCGTCGCCAGTCCGGACATCGGCTCGGGATCGACCAGCTGGAACAGCCCGCGGTACACCGCCAGACCCGGAAGCAGCGGCACGATGCCGGCGGTGGTGACCGCGAGCGACGGGACGCGAAGCCGCTCGGAAAGCACCTGCGCGAGAAGGCCGACCACGGCGGCCGCGCCGGCAGAGGAGGCAGCCGGGCCGGCGTCGAGCGCTGAGGCGGTGGAGAACGTGACCCAGCCGAGCGCTCCTGTGCCCGCTGCCACCAGGCTCGCCCGCAGCCCCGCGTATGCGGACGCGGCGAAGCACCCGGCGACGGCGGTCGACGCGACGATCTGGACGACGATGCTGGGTGACACCTGGGTCGTTGTGGAGATCGCCATCGGCACACCTGCCCGGCTCGCCAGCGCGAGCACCACGCCGACGCCGACCACGATGCCCAAAGTGAGCACCAGGACCTCGAAACTGCGGGCCCCGGCGGTGACGTAGTACCCATCGAGCGCGTCCAGAGCGGCGCCGACCACGGACAGCCCCGCGAGCAGGACGATGATCCCGGTGGCGACGACCAGCGACGGCGGCAGGTCCTCGAGCCGAATGCCGGTGCGGGACACGAGGAACAGCAGGCCGACGGCGACGAGGGTGGGGATGGCGGCCCCGACCACCTGGGTGAAGAAGGCAGGCAGTCCCTTGCGAGCCAGCCTGCGCTGGACCCGGTCGATCACCGCCGTCGTGGCAGCGGCGAGCAGAACCAGCGCCGGTCCGCCGCCGAACAGCGCGGCCACGGAGGCGCCCATGCCGGCGAGCGCCGCGGTGACGAGCCACCGTCGGTAAGGGTGGGGGGCCCGCACGATCCCGTCCAGGCGCCGTCGCGCCGCCGCGAGGTCCAGGTCCCCGTCCGTGGCGTCCCGGACCAGCTGGTGCAGGTTCTCCAGACGCGTGTAGTCGGTGGTGCGGGCCTTGACGATCCGCATGACCGTCAACGGATCCTGGTCGTGCCCACGGTGCTGGGACACGGTGATCGACGTGAACGTGACGTCGACGTGCACGGACGTCACCCCGTACGCCGCGGCCAGTCGCAGCACGGTCGCCGTCACGTCGGACGCCGACGCGCCGGTCGACAGCAGCGCCTCGCCGACGCGCAGGGTCAGGTCGAGGACGGCGCGTGCGCGGCTGGAGTCGACACCATCCGTTCCCATCAGCGCGATCGGCTGGGTGGGAGGCGCCGTGGAGCGGACGACACGAGCGGCGGCGAGACTAAGGCTGCGAGGGTGAGGGGGCGCCACGCGGCCACTGTGCCAGGATCGTCCCGGTCTGTTCATCCGCCCCTGGCGGCGGATGCGTGCACGGATCCGCACAGATCACATGCCGGCAGACAACCGCTCACGCTGGGAGGCTCATGTGGCCCGTTCCCCGAAGAACGTCGTCGCTATCACCGGTGGGTACGTCGTCCCGATGGAGGGCGACCCGATCGAGGACGGCGCCGTCCTGATCGAGGATGCCCGGATCACCGCCGTGGGGCGGAGGGTGAAAGTGCCCCGAGGCGCAGCCGTCGTCGACGCCGCAGGGTGCTGGGTGCTGCCGGGGTTCGTCGAGGCGCACGCCCACGTCGGCGTCCATGAGGAGGGCGAGGGCTGGGCGGGTAACGACACGAACGAGATGACGGACCCGAACGGCGCCCGCATGCGCGCTCTGGACGCGATCAACCCGGCAGACGAGGGGTTCCGGGACGCACTGTCCGGTGGGGTGACAACCGCGGTGGTGAAGCCCGGCTCGGGCAACCCCGTCGG
>JASBSH010000140.1 GCA_030149025.1 Actinomycetales bacterium
TCATCGAGCAGCTGTCGGACGCCGGCGTGACGGAGGGCGGCCGAGCCGAGGTGTCGGTGAAGCTGTCGGCGGTCGGGCAGGCGCTCGGGGCCGACGGTCCGGCGCTCGCGACCGACAACGCCCGCCTCATCTGCGAGGCCGCGCAGCGGGCGGGGACGACGGTCACTCTCGACATGGAGGACCACACCACCACCGACCTGACGCTGCAGACGCTGCGCGAGCTGCGCGCCGACTTCCCGTGGGTCGGCGCCGTCCTGCAGTCCTACCTGCGCAGGACGGAGGGGGACTGCCGGGACCTCGCCGGGAAGGGGTCACGGGTCCGGCTGTGCAAGGGGGCGTACGCGGAGCCGGAGTCGGTGGCGTTCCAGGACAAGGCCGAGGTCGACCGGAGCTACGTGCGGTGCCTGAAGGTCCTGATGGCGGGCCAGGGTTACCCGATGGTGGCCAGCCACGACCCGCGCCTGATCGACATCGCCGGCGCGCTCGCGGTCAGGTACGGCCGGGCCCCCGGCACCTACGAGTACCAGATGCTGTACGGCATCCGGCCGGACGAGCAGAAGCGGCTCGCCCGGCTCGGCGAGGTCGTGCGGGTCTACGTGCCGTACGGGCAGGAGTGGTACGGCTACCTGATGCGTCGCATGGCGGAGCGGCCCGCCAACACGGCGATCTTCCTGCGTGCGCTCGCGACGAGGGGATGATCCATTGGGCGAGAACGGTTCCGCCCTGCGCACCGTCGCTGTCCTCGGCGCGGGGGTGATGGGGGAGACGCTGCTGTCCGGACTGCTGAGGGCTGGTTGGGCGGCGTCCGACCTCATCATCACCGAGCGCCGGCCGGAGCGGGCGGCCGAGCTCGCCGAGAGGTACGGCGTCCGGGTCCTGGGGAACGTGGAGGCCGCGCAGGCCGCGGACACGCTGGTGCTGGTGGTCAAGCCCCAGGACCTGGAGGGTCTGCTGTCGGAGATCTCCGGCAGCCTCCGCCCGGACGCCTTGGTGGTCTGCATCGCCGCCGGCATCACCACGTCGTTCGTGGAGCAGCGGCTTCCCGCGGGCGTGCCGGTGGTGAGGGTGATGCCCAACACCCCGGCCCTCGTGGACCAGGGGATGGCTGCCGTTTCGCCTGGCTCCCACTGCACCGAGGAGCACCTCGAGCACGCGGAGGACCTGCTGCGTGCCACCGGGAAGGTGATCCGGGTGCCGGAGTACCAGCAGGACGCCGTCACCGCGATCTCGGGGTCCGGCCCGGCCTACATCTTCTACGTGGTGGAGGCCATGATCGAGGCCGGTGTGCTGCTGGGGCTGCCGCGGTCGACCTCCACCGAGCTCGTCGTCCAAACGCTCTACGGCGCGGCGACGATGCTCCGCGAGACCGGGGAGCATCCCACCGTGTTGCGGGAGCAGGTGTCCAGCCCGGCCGGGACGACGATGGCCGCCCTCCGCCAGCTCGACGACCACAAGGTCCGCGCCGCCTTCCTCACGGCGATGGAGGCTGCCCGCGACCGGTCTCGCGAGCTGTCATCCGGCACGGCCTAGGGCTAGGTTCGTCAGATTGGTTAGGGCCGTGCGGCGAACCTCTCGATCAGTTGTGAGTGCCCGGACACGATGAGCAGATCGTGGGAGGACACCTTCGTCTCGGGCCGGGCGTAGGTGAAGTCCTGGCCGGGAGACTTCACGCCCACGACCGTCACGCCGTACTTCTGGCGGATCCCGGACTCGCCCAGGGTGAAACCCTGCGTCTCCTTCGGCGGCCGCATCTTCACGATCGCGAAGCCGTCGTCGAACTCGATGTAGTCCAACAGCTTTCCGCTCACCAGGTGGGCGACCCGCTCACCGGCGTCGGCCTCGGGATAGACGACGTGGTGTGCGCCGATCCGCTCGAGGATGCGGCCGTGCGCCGCGGTGATCGCCTTGGCCCAGATCTGCTTGACGCCGAGGTCGACGAGGTTCGCGGTGGCGAGGACGCTCGCCTCGATCGACGTGCCGACGCCGACGACGGCGATCGCGAAGTCCTTGACCCCGAGCTGCTGCAGCGCTTCGGGGTTCGTCGCGTCCGCCTCCACCACATAGGTCAGCCGGCCCGACCACTCCTGCGCGATCTTGGGGTTGCTTTCGACGGCGAGGACCTCGTGCCCCATGCGGCCCAGGGCGTCCGCGATCGCCGCCCCGAAGCGCCCGAGGCCGATCACGAGCACGGCGTCGTCGTGCAACCTGCTCTCAGCCAACGATCGGCCTTTCCTCCGTCAACCGGAACATCTTGGTCCTCTCTCGTAGTGCCAGCGCACCCGCCAAGGTCATCGTGCCCGTTCTGCCGAGGAACATCACGGCGGCCAGCACGTACTTCGCCGGTTCGGGCAGGCCCGCGGTGATTCCGGTGGACAACCCGGACGTCGCGAAGGCCGAGATGACCTCGAACAGCACTACGTCCAGCGACAGCCCGGTCATGCGCAGCAGCACGAGCGTCGCGACGCCGACCAGCGTGGCGCCGGCCATCGCGACGGTCACCGCAAGCCGCAGGGACGCCGCGGGGATCCGGCGACCGAATGCTTCGACGTCCTGGTCGCCGCGCGCCTCGGCCACGGCGGCCAGCACGATCACGGCCAGCGTTGTCACCCGGATCCCGCCTGCGGTCGAGGCGCTGCCGCCCCCGACGAACATCAACGCGTCGGTCATCAGCCAGGTGGACTCGGTCATCTGGCCGACGTCGAGCGTGGACATGCCGCCGGACCGCGGCATCACGGAGGCGAACAGGACGGCGAGGACCTTGGTGCCGAAGCCCTGCACACCGCCGAGGGTCTTCGGATTGTCCCACTCCAGCAGCGCGAAGAGAACGATGGTGCCCACCAGCAGGATGAGGGTGGTGGCCAAGGTGAGCTTGGTGTGAAGGTCCCAGGCCGAGGGCCTGCGCCACCTGCGTTTGATCATCAGCAGCACCGGGAAGCCCAGGCTGCCGGCGAACACGCCGAGCATCAGGGGCACCGTCAGCCAGGGGTCCGAGACGGCGTCCGGGGGGAGGCCACCGGGCTGCGGCGAGAAACCGACGTTGTTGAAGGCGGAGACGGCGTAGAAGACCGATTGCCAGGTCGCACCCCCCAGCGTCTCGCCGCGCAGGAGGAAGCGCGGGAAGAGCGCGAGCGCGACGAACAGCTCGACGGTGGTCGACACGATCACGATCAGCCGGAGCAGGGTGCCGACCTCACCCAGTCGCGGGGCCTTCGTCTCACTGGCGGCGATCAGCCGCTGCCGCAGCCCCAGGCGACGTGAGACGGCGAGGCCGAGCAACGAGGCCAGGGTGAGCACGCCCAGACCCCCGATCTTCATGCCGACCAGGATCACGGTCTCCCCGAACGGCGACCAGAAGGTGGCGACGTCCACGGTGCTCAGTCCGGTGACGCACACCGCCGACGTCGCGGTGAACAGGGCGTCGACGAGCGGAGCCGGCGCGCCGCTCGCGGTCGCCATCGGCAGCGACAGCAGGCTGGTGAACAGCAGCACGACGGCGAGAAACACCAGTACCGTCAACCGGGCCGGTGAGCTGCGCGCAGCCTCGTCGATGGTGTCCCGAAGCCAGCCGAGGCGATAGCGGGGGCCGGTCCGGTGCACAGGCCGCAGCGGGAGTCGTGGGGCGTCCCTCACGTCCGGGACGCTAGCGTCGGCGCATGGTCAGCGGTATCCGGGTCGTCTGGGACCCCGAGTTCACCCGGTACGACTTCGGGCGGGGCCACCCGATGGCACCCGTCCGGCTGGACCTGACCGCACGGTTGGCCGACAGCCTGGGGCTGCTGTCTCGCCCGGACGTGCTCGTCGCCGGCGCGAAACCGGCCAGTGACGACCTGCTCACCACGGTGCACGACGCCGAGTATGTGGCCGCCGTGCGTCGGATCAGCGCCGACCCGCTGCAGACCGACATCGACCACGGCCTCGGCACCGAGGACGACCCGGCGTTCGCCGGGATGCACGAGGCGAGCGCCCGGATCGTCCAGGGCACGGTGGAGTGCGCCCAGCAGGTGCTGACCGGTGAGGTCGCCCACGGCGTGAACTTCTGCGGTGGGCTGCACCACGCCATGCGTGATCGCGCGAGCGGTTTCTGCGTCTACAACGACGTCGCGGTCGCCATCCAGTGGCTGCTGGACCAGGGGGTCGAGCGGGTCGCCTACGTCGACGTGGACGTGCACCACGGCGACGGCACCGAGTCGATCTTCTGGAACGACCCCCGGGTGCTGACCATCTCGCTGCACGAGTCCGGTCGCATGCTCTTCCCCGGCACCGGATTCCCCACCGACAGCGGGGGACCGGACGCCGACGGCTCGGCCGTCAACGTCGCTCTGCCTCCCGGGACCGGGGACGCCGCGTGGTTGCGTGCCATCCATGCGATCGTCCACCCGCTGGTCCGGGTGTTCTCCCCGACGGTGCTCGTGACCCAGCACGGGTGCGACACCCACTTCCTGGACCCCCTCGCCCACCTCGCGGTGTCCGTCGACGCCCAGCGGATGGCGGCCCAGTCCATGCACGAGCTGGCCCACGAGGTGTGCGGGGGCCGCTGGGTCGCGACCGGTGGCGGCGGGTACGAGATCGTGGACGTCGTCCCGCGGGCCTGGACGCATCTGCTCGCCATCGCCGCCCACGCGCCCGTCCCCCCGGAGACCGACGTGCCGGCGTCCTGGGTGCAGCACGTGCGGACGCTGCTCGGGCGCCAGGCCCCGCCCCGGATGACCGACGGCCGAGACCCGTGGTGGCGCTCCTGGGAGGTCGGGTACGACCCCGACGACGTGGTGGACCGGGCGGTCATGGCGACCCGCCGGGCGGTGTTCCCGCTGCACGGTCTGGACCCCTGGTTCGACTGATCCCGTCAGGCGATCCCCGCCGGGCAGAGGCACTTGCTCCCACGATCAGCACAGTGGAGAGGCGCCGGGAACAACGGCTCCACTCATGCGTCCATAGGCGGGATCCTTCGTCCCTCCTGCCCCGCAGCCTTCCCCAGCAGTCACATCTGCCCCTATTGTTGGGCTGAAGAACTCGGGGAGGGCCCGGTGATGCGCCGGTGACCCCGCCCGCGCAGGCTAAGGACACGGTGTGACATGGCGGATGATCGCGACCTGAGCGCTGTGCGCTTTCTGACCGTCGCGGAGGTCGCGGCCATGATGCGCGTCTCGAAGATGACGGTGTACCGGCTCGTGCACGCCGGTGACCTGCCGGCGGTGCGCGTGGGCCGTTCCTTCCGCGTCCCGGAGAAGGCGGTCCAGGACTACCTGCGCCACTCGTTCATCGACACCGCTTGAGGGCCGGTAGGCTGTGCGCGGTACGGGTGAGGTGATCGGCGTCGCCGACAGGCGTCGACAGCAGCCGACAAGCAGTCGACGGATGCGTCCGCCCGAGCACGCGTGAACGAACTGTGAGGACTCATGGGCTCTGTCATCAAGAAGCGCCGCAAGCGCATGGCGAAGAAGAAGCACCGCAAGCTGCTTCGAAAGACTCGGCACCAGCGCCGGAACAAGAAGTGACCGTCACCGCGAGGTGACCCACTCGGATGGGTAGGCCCGTCTCTCCGCTGAGGAAGGACGGGCCTGCTGCGTAGTATCGATCCCGGCGGGAAGTGGTCCGGAGGGCCCGAGCGGGACTCGGAACGGGGAGGGCAGATGGCCGAGGTCGTCCTCGTGACAGGGGTGTCGCGGTACCTCGGCGGCCGTTTCGCCAGGCTGCTCGCCGCCGCTCCAGGAATCCGCCGCGTCATCGGTGTGGACGT
Source organism: Actinomycetales bacterium (assembly GCA_030149025.1). GTDB lineage: Bacteria > Actinomycetota > Actinomycetes > Actinomycetales > BWSM-131 > BWSM-131. The sequence continues at coordinate 5,738 of JASBSH010000140.1, forward strand.
GATACCTCCGCCCCACGACATCGGCGCCACCGAGTTCGTCCGGGCGGACATCCGCAACCCCGTGATCGCGAAGGTCATCACCCGGGCCGAGGTCGACACGGTCGTCCACATGAACGTCATCGCGACGCCGGTGTCCGCGGGCGGACGGGTCTCCATGAAGGAGATCAACGTCATCGGCACGATGCAGCTGCTCGCCGCCTGCCAGAAGGCACCCTCGCTGCGCCGGCTCGTGGTGAAGTCGACCGCGGGGGTCTACGGCTCCAGCAACCGGGACCCCGCGCTCTTCACCGAGGACATGGGGGCGAAGGTCCTGCCTCGCACCGGCTGGGGCAAGGACTCGGTGGAGGTCGAGGGCTACGTCCGTGGCTTCTCCCGACGCCGTCCCGACGTCGATGTGTCGGTGCTGCGGTTCGCCAACTTCATCGGTCCGGGTGTGCGCACCGCCCTCACCGACTACTTCGAGCTGCCCCTGGTCCCCACGGTGCTCGGCTTCGACCCCCGCCTGCAGTTCATCCATGAGGACGACGGCCTCGAGGCTCTGCGCCTGGCGACCGTCGGCGACATGGCCGGCACCGTGAACGTCGCCGGCGACGGTGTGATCACCCTGTACCAGGCGCTGGCCATGGCGGGCAAGGTGCCGGTGCCGGTGCCCTCGCCGCTCGTCGGTGTCGTCGGCAGGGCCATCCGCAGCACGGGCCTGGCCGACTTCACCCCCGACCAGGTTTCGTTCCTGTCGTTCGGTCGTGGCCTCGACACCACGCGCATGCGTTCGGAGCTCGGCCTGGAGCCGCGGTACACCACCCGCGAGGCGTTCGCCGACTACATCGAGGGCCGTGGGCTCCGCAGCCCGGTCCCGCCCGCCGTCGCCGACCAGGCGGAGCAGACGCTTCTGCGCCTGGCTCACGGGGCCGCGAGCCTGGCCGGGGTGCGCTGATGGGTGACGCGAGGATCGTCCCGATGCAGGCGAAGCGTCCCGGCGCCGGCCGGTCGGCCGGCCACTTGCACGCCGTGACTCCCGACGGCGCGCCGGGCCCTCTGCCCGACGACGCGACTCCTTCCCAGATCGAGCAGGCCCTGGCGGAGGGGATCGCGTTCCTGCGCCGCAGGCTCGACGGGGACTACCAGGTCGACGAGTTCGGGTTCGACCCGGAGTTCGCCGACGTGGTCGTCATGAACGTGCTCCGCCCGCTCTACAAGCGTTGGTTCCGGGTGGAGGTCCGGGGGATCGAGAACATCCCCGACACCGGCGGTGCGCTGGTGGTGGCCAACCACTCGGGGACGATCGCGCTCGACGCGCTGATGACGCAGGTGGCGGTGCACGACGAGCACCCCGAGCACCGGCATCTGCGGATGCTGGGAGCGGACCTGGTGTTTGCGCTGCCGTTCATCGGAGACGTTGCCCGCAAGTCGGGCACCACCCTTGCGGCGAATCCCGACGCCGAGCGTCTGCTGTCCTCGGGTCGCCTCGTGGGTGTCTGGCCGGAGGGGTTCAAGGGGATCGGCAAGCCGTTCAGCGAGCGGTACAAGCTGCAGCGGTTCGGCCGCGGCGGCTTCGTGTCCGCGGCCTTGCGTACGAGGACGCCGATCATCCCCTGCGCCATCGTCGGGGCGGAGGAGATCTACCCGATCATCGGCAACATGCCGACCCTGGCGCGCCTGTTGGGTCTTCCGTACGCGCCGATCACGCCCACGTGGCCGCTGCTCGGCCCTCTCGGCCTGGTTCCTCTGCCCAGCAAGTGGATCATCGAGTTCGGCGCACCGATCCCCACCGACGAGCTGGGTGACGGCGGCGCCGAGGACCCGATGCTGGTGTTCGACCTGACCGACCAGGTGCGGGAGACGATCCAGCAGACGCTCTACTCGCTGCTGATCTCACGTCGCTCCGTCTTCTTCTGACCGGTCCCGGGACCCGCCGGTCGCGGGACGCGCCGGTCCAGAGGCGTCCTTCGAGGCGGGTCAGTCGAGGCAGATGTCCAGGCCCAGGTTGATGCAGGTGCCGTCGCTGCTCGCCTGCGTGGTGCTGGACGAGCTCGCCGACGTGGTCGGGCTCGTCGACCCTGCCTGCGGGAGCGGAACGCTGACGCTGACGGCGGGAAGGCTCACGGTCGTGGTCCCCAGCCGCGCCACCGGCAACGGCACCCCGGCATCGACGGAGCCGTCAGCGATCCCGACCTTCGGCAGGCCTGCGGTGGCCTCCACACCGGGTAGGTGTGCGAGCATCGCCCCGCCTCCACCGGCCTCGATCCCGTCACCGGATCCCGCGCCGGCGTCACCGGAGCCGTCCCGGACGCTCAGACCCGGCAGCTGAAGCTGCACGCGCGGCAGACCGGCGGCCGAACCGCCCGCTGCGGGTGCGCCGTCCCCGTCGCCGGTGTCCAGTACCACACCTCCGCCCGGCCTGACCCCCGGCTCGAGCGGTAGCGGCAGGGCAGGTGCGTCACCGACGGGACCGGCGGCGTCCGGTGCCGCCCAGCTCTGCTCCAGGGCGGCGACCAGGCCGGCACCGCCGATCCCGAGGTTCGTGCACTCGCTGCCGCAGGCGCTCGCGGTCCGGGTGACCTGCTGGGCGACGTCCCCGAGCCCGGCGAGGAGCTGCTCGACGAGGGGGCGCAGGCCGGCGGGCAGCTCGGGCTCCAGGCGCTGCAGCCGCGGAAGCGTCTCGCGCAGGAACGCGTCGACCCTGGCCAGGCTGGCCGGGTCACCGCGGTCGGCGTAGTCCTGCAGCAGCAGCTCGGTGCCCCGGCTCGCGCTGGTCCCGAAATCGCCCACGGCCTCGGCGAGCCGCTCGACCGTCACCTCGTCCAGCTCCTCGTAGGCGCCGGGTCGGCCGTCGCGGGAGGCGAGCACCTCGGCTTCCTCGAGCCGGGTACGCGCGAGGGCGAGCTCGGTGTCGCCCCTGGCAAGGTCGGACGTCGCTGTCGCCAACCGCGCCTCTTCCAGGCCTCGCTTGACCGGGTAGAGCAGGTCACCCGGCATCGCCGTCGACGACGCGACCGCCGCGGCGGAGCCACCGATGAGCACGGTCGCGACCGTCCCCGCGACGATCCTGCGGCCTCGGCCCAGCGTGAGCACCCGCGGCGCCCGGCGCGTACCGGCACCGTCGCGGACTTGGCGTGATGCGCGAACGGCGGCGAGCCCCTCCGCCTCGGCCATCAGCCGGAGGCGCAGCTGCTCGCGGAACGTTCCGTCGGCGTCGAGGGAGGACCCGGACGGCGCCAGCCCGCGAACGGCACGGACGGTTGTGACGAGCTGCTGGTCGCGCAGGCCCAGCGGGGTGAACGCGCGAGGATCGTCGGAGGCGTCGAGGGCACGGTCGAACGCTTCTGCGGCTCGACGCGTGATCATCGCCATCTCCCGAGGTCGTCATTGCAGTCTCTGCTCCGTCGCCCGGTACAACGAGCCCACCCGTCCGCGGTTACGTTCGCTGCTGCGGTTGCGTTCGCTGCCCGCCCGGCCATCCCCCGGGGCCACGTTCTCAGTCGCTCGTCAGCTCCAGGTCCGGGCCCAGGGCGGCGGCCAGCGCCCGCACCGCGCGAAGCTGCAGCTGCTTGATCGCGCCCTGTGACCGGCCCATGGCGAGGGCGGTCTCGGCCACGCTGAACTCCTGGAAGAAGCGGAGCGCGATGCACTCCTGCTGCTCCGGCTTCAGAGTCCGGATCGCCTCGACCAGCCTGGTGTTGCGGGCCCTCGCGAGCGCCACCGCCTCAGGCGCCGGCGGCGCAGCGCCGCCGGTCGGGGTCTGCCGGCGCCCGTCGTCCAGCCCGACGAGCTCGTCCGTGGCCACCTCCAGACGGAACCGGCTCGACTTCCTGTGGTCGGCGATGAGGTTGCGCGCGATGGTCACGAACCACGCCGCGATGTCCCGGCCCTGCCAGGTGAAGGAGTCGAGCCGGCGCAGAGCGCGAAGGAACGTCTCCGACGTGACGTCCTCGGCCAGCTGCTGGTCACCCACCCGGACGTACACGTACCGGTAGACGGTGTCGACGTACATGTCGTAGAGCTGCCCGAACGCCTCGGCGTCACCGCGCTGGGCGAGCTCGACCAGCGCCTCGACGCGCTCCGCGTCCGGGTGCTCCCGCCAGGCCGACGGCCCTTTCGCGCCGTCGCTGCCCGCGCGCCCCCCGGCACCCGCCGCCCAGCTCGTCCCGCCCTGGCCGAGCCCGTCGACGTCCCGCCCGGTGGTTCCCGCCGTCCCGGCTGCCTGTGCAACCCAGACCAGGGCGGCGAGGCGGTCCAGCGCCGGTGCCGACACCAGCCAGGTGCTGTTCACTGCGGCCGTGCTGATGCCCACCACCCCTTTCGTGCCATGGCCCCGATGGTTACCGACCAGTAACGCCTGGCGATGGGACATAGTAGGTGATCTGGCCCACATCGCGCACCGGTTCGGCGGACGTCGGTTCCAGCGCTCCGCCCTCCGGCGAGCAGCGGACGTTCAGGCAACTCCCAGTCTGCGGCGGCACACTGGATCCGTGAAGCGCGCGATGGAGCCCGAGGCGCGGCTGCTGGTCGTCGACGACGAGCCGAACATCCGCGAGCTGCTCTCCACCTCCCTGCGGTTCGCCGGGTTCGAGGTGCACACGGCCAGCAACGGTCAGGAGGCGCTCTCCCAGGCGGAACGCACGAGGCCCGACCTGTTGGTGCTCGACGTGATGATTCCGGACCTGGACGGGTTCGCAGTGACACGGCGGCTTCGGTAGCGAGGCCGGGACACGCCGGTGCTGTTCCTCACGGCGAAGGACGACATCGCGGACCGGGTCGCCGGGCTCACCGTGGGTGGCGACGACTACGTCACCAAGCCGTTCAGCCTCGAGGAGGTCGTCGCCCGGATCCGTGCTATCCTCCGGCGGACCGGTGCGGGGACGGACCCGGCCGCGGGCCGGCTCGTCTTCCACGACCTGGAGCTCGAGGAGGACTCGCACGAAGTTCGACGTGCCGGGCGGCCCATCGAGCTGTCACCGACGGAGTTCAAGCTCCTGCGGTACCTCATGCTCAACCCCAACCGTGTCCTGTCGAAGGCGCAGATCCTCGACCACGTGTGGGACTACGACTTCCGCGGCGAGGCGGGGATCGTGGAGTCCTACATCTCCTACCTGCGCCGCAAGGTCGACGCGCCGGCCGCCGACGCCGGTCCGGTCGGTGAGCAACCCGTGCCCCTGATCCACACCAAGCGCGGTGTCGGCTACGTCCTGCGCCTGCCCCCGGAGGGCGCGTGAGCCCATCCGGCCTGCAGCAGGCGCGTGACCGCTACGCCGCGGCGGCGCACCGTTTCGGCGACCGGTTGTCGCTGCGCGCGAGGCTGATCGCGGTCGTCCTCGTCTTGCTCGCCGTCGCGTTGCTGCTCAGCGGAGCCGCCACGATCACGGTGCTGCGCGCGGAGCTGATCAGCCGGACCGACGCGGAGCTGCGCACCGCGGCCGACCCCGACGTCCTCGGTGCCCTCACGTCGTCGGCCTTCCGGCAGAACCAGCCTGACGACGGGCCACAGAGCCCGAGCCCCTACGACATCACCTTCATCCGGCTCGACACCGGCCAGCAGCTGC
>JASBSH010000152.1 GCA_030149025.1 Actinomycetales bacterium
AGTAGTCGATCTCGTCCACGTCGTACACCGCCGACTGCGCCCAGCGGTTGCCGCTGTCGTAGCGCGCCCGGGTCAGAGAGCAGAGCCACGCTCCACCCTTGCGGTGCGTCGTCGTCTTGACCTGGATCCGGGAGAGTCGCCCGTCCCCGAGATCGCCGACGAGGTCGTAGGCGGCGGGCTCCAACGGCCAGGAGACGCGGCGCCCCTTCAAGGTGAGAAGCGCGGCCAGGAGCAAGGGCCCGGCATCCCGGAGATGACGTTCGGAGCTTTCGGCAACCAGGAGGTCCTCCGCGCCGCCGCGCGCGGGCACCGGCCGGTGCAGGTGATCCACGGAGATTCCTAGCCTTGCGCAACTCGCACGCACGCGCGTCCTGGCAGAGCCGCTATCTTCGTAGCAGCCGAGAGCCCGGAGAAGCTGCGACCACGACTGTCCACGCGGCACCTCGCGAATGAGATCCGCATCCGTCCAGCAGCGGTTCCCCCGGAAGTGGGAGTAGTCGATCTCCAGCTCGTTGCAGCGCATCCGAAGGAGACGGCCCAAACGAGAGGAGTTCTCCGGAAGGCCGAGACGCCGAAGCACCCCGCGCCACGACCGTGAAGTCGCGACCGCAGCGGAGAGCGTCTCCTGCGTGAAGGCGTCCAGATATCGAGTGCGCTAGCCTTGGCCGACACGTGTCATTCCGGGCTCCTCATGTCTCAGGCGGGGACCGCCGCGCACCGATGCAACGAAGGGTCGACCACCGGCGCCTTGATCACGAAGACCTGGCAGTCGGCCCCTCGCCTACGGTTGAGCCTGCCGGAGGGGTGTGACATCCCTTCCGGCGCGCCGCCACCCGATCGGGATCACCTACGACGCCAGCACGTCTCGGATCTGGGTCGGCGCCTACGTCGGCAGTCCGACCGTCTTCGATGGCGACACCGTAGGCTGCGGTCGTGAGAGCTGAGCCAGGTGCGCCGGCCCGCCGCGGCAGCGCCCCGCAGGTGGACCGGGTGTTCACCGTGCCGAACCTGCTGAGCCTCGCTCGGCTGCTCCTGGTGCCCGTGTTCGCCTACCTCATCGTCACCGAGCGGGACGGGTGGGCGCTGGGAGTGCTGGCGTTCTCCGGGTTCAGCGACTGGCTCGACGGATACCTGGCCAGGCGCTGGAACCAGGTGTCCCGGGTGGGACAGCTGCTCGACCCCGCCGCCGACCGGCTCTACATCCTCTCCACCTTGCTGGGGCTCGCCTGGCGAGATTTGATCCCCTGGTGGCTCGTTGCCCTCATCGTTGCGCGTGACGCCGTCCTGGCACTGACCCTGCCCGTTCTCGCTCGCCGCGGCTACGGCCCGTTACCCGTCCACTTCCTCGGCAAGGCCGCCACCTTCTGCCTGCTGTACGCCTTCCCGTTGATCCTGCTGGGGGAGGGCAGCAGCGGCTTCGCCGAGGTCGCCCGGCCGATCGGGTGGGCGTTCGCGTGGTGGGGGACGGGCCTGTACTGGTGGGCCGGGCTGCTGTACCTGCGCCAGGTGCGTGACGTGACGCGCGTACCCGCGGCCGGATGAGCAGGTGGTGAGCAGGTCGTGACCCAGACGACACCAACGCGGCGTCCCGATGCCTCGATGACCTTGCTCAAGGAGGTCATGGAGCGTCCGCTCGATCCCGGCTACGCGGCTGCCGCGAGGCGCAAGGCGCAAGAGCGGCTCGGGGAGCAGGACGGCGCCCCCGCCCCGACCCGGCGCGGCGCGTCGATGGTCGTGACCGTGCTGCTCGCCGTGCTCGGCGGTGTACTCGCCGTGGTCGCCGTAGCGTAGCTGCGCGTTCCTGCATCGGCGAGCTCCCGGCAGGTGCTGATCGACGAGATCGACGCCAGGACCGCGCAGGTGGACTCCCTCGAGCGGGAGGTGGGGTCCCTCCGTACGGAGATCGACAGCCTGAACGCCGCCGCCCTGGCGGGGCAGGGAAACGCCCTCGGCGAACGGGCGCAGCTGCTGGGGGTGCGGACCGGGGCCGCTTCGGTGACAGGGCCGGGCGTCGTCATCGAGCTGGACAACGCGCAGGACATGGGTGACCTCGCTGGTGGCGACCCACGGGAGCGGGAGCAGGCCGAACGCGGCCGGGTCCGCGACCGGGATCTGCAGGTCGTCGTCAACGGTCTCTGGCAGGCGGGGGCCGAGGCGATCGCGATCAACGGCCAGCGGCTGACAGCGCTGTCATCGATCCGGGAGGCGGGAGCCGCCGTCCTCGTGAACTTCCGGCCGCTCAGCCCGCCCTACCGAGTCGAGGCGATCGGCGACCCGCAGAAGATGCAGGTGGGCTTCGCGACCTCCGCGGCGGGTCGGTACCTGGCCTCCTTGCAGCAGAACTACGGTGTACGTGCGTCGGTCGCCGGAGCGGACCGCCTCGAGCTGCCGGCGGCGTCGGGCTTGCGCCTTCGCTACGCCCGCCCGGTGCTGCAGCCCTCGACCCCGTCGGCACAGTCGTCCAAGACCGCGTCCAGCTCGACCCAACCGGAGGAGACCCCGTGATCGCAGTCCTCGGCCTCGGCGTGGGGATCGTCCTGGGGCTCCTGCTGCAGCCCACCGTGCCTCCGGAGCTGCAGCCCTACCTGCCGATCGCCGTGGTCGCCGCCCTGGACGCCGTGTTCGGCGGTCTGCGGGCCGTGCTCGACGGCATCTTCGACGACCGGGTGTTCGTGGTGTCGTTCCTGTCCAACGTCGTCGTGGCCGCCCTCATCGTCTACCTCGGTGACCAGCTGGGCGTCGGTTCTCAGCTGTCGACCGGTGTCGTCGTCGTCCTCGGGATCCGGATCTTCTCCAACGCCGCGGCCATCCGCCGGCACATCTTCCGCGCATGAGCACACCCCCACGCCCCGAACACGCGGATCAGCTCGGCGTGCGTCCCGACCTGCGGACGGAGCCGGACGGCGCCACCGTACGTCGACGCCTCGCCCGCGCGTTCAGCCCGAAGCTCAACCGTGGGCAGCTGCTCGCCGGCCTGCTGTGTGCGGTACTCGGCTTCGCGCTCGTCGTCCAGTTCAGGCAGACGCAGGACAGCAGCCTGGAGAACCTGCGTGAGACCGACCTCGTCCGCATCCTCGACGACGTGAGCCAGCGAACCAGCCGTCTGCAGGACGAGAGCGACGAGCTGCGCAGCACCCGGGACCAGCTGCTCACCAGCAGCAACCAGGAGCAGGTGGCACGGAAGGCGGCCCAGGAGCGCGTGGACGTCCTCGGGATCCTCGCCGGCACCGCTCCCGCCACCGGGCCGGGCATCCAGCTCGTCATCACCGACCCGGACGGTGAGCTCGGCGCTGTGACCCTGCTCGACGCCGTCCAGGAGCTGCGCGACGCCGGTGCCGAGGCGATGCAGGTGGGCGACGTCCGGGTGGTGGCGAGCACCTCCTTCGTGAACGACTCCGGCGGCGTCCGGGTGGACGGCACGTTGCTCCGCAGTCCCTACGTCTTCCAGGTGATCGGTGACCCGAAGACACTGAGCCCCGCGCTCGGTATCCCGGGTGGCGTTCTCGCGACCGTGAACCAGAGCCAGAGCGGGAGCGCGACGGTCACCGAGATGGACCAGGTCGTGGTCGATGCGTTGCGGCGGGTGGAGCAGCCTCAGTACGCTCGCCCGGCCGAGACACCCTCGGCCACAGCGTCCCCATAGGCAACAGCCGTGGGATCCGTCGTCCGAGCGAGGTGTGCCCTGCCATGGCCCAGTTCGAGTACCCCACCGACCTGAAGTACACCCCCGAGCACGAGTGGGTGCGGCCGATGGAGGGGCGGGTGGTCCGCATCGGGATCACGGCCTACGCCCAGGACGCCCTCGGTGACATCGTCTACGTCTCGGTGCCCGAGGCCGGCAGCGAGGTGGCGGCGGGGGAGAGCTGCGGTGAGGTGGAGTCGACGAAGAGCGTCAGCGACATCTACTCGCCCCTGACCGGGACCGTCACCTCCGCCAACAGCGCATTGGAGGGCAGCCCCGAGCTGGTGAACTCCGACCCGTACGGGGACGGGTGGATGTTCGAGGTCGAGCTCGCCGACGGCACGGACGTCGATGCCGCGCTCGCCGGGCTCATGGACGCCGACGGCTACCGCAACAGCGTCGAGTAGCGCCACCCTCATTTCCGCAGGGACCTCGTTCCCGCCTGGTCTGTCTCACCCTGACGTCGAGGGTTAGGGTGGCGCGAGGTCAGTTGCACCGGGGTGTGGGCGCAGGACACGACAGTCAGGAGAGGCCAATGGGCAGCGGGGAGTCCCAGGGGGACCAACGGGAAGAGCCCCAGCCGCAGCGCGGGGACACCACGATGACCTTCTCGACCGCCGCGGTCGAGGGAGCGGGAATGGCCGAGACGGGCCTGTCCCGTGAGGAGACCGGTGCTGTCGAGGCACTTCCACCCGGTTCGGCGCTGCTGATCGTCCAGCGCGGCCCCAACTCCGGGGCCCGGTTCCTGCTCGACTCCGAGCGCACGACGGTGGGCCGTCATCCCGACAGCAACATCTTCCTGGACGACGTCACGGTTTCGCGCAAGCACGCGGAGTTCGTCCGCGAGGGAGACGGTTTCCGGGTCCGCGACGTCGGGAGCCTGAACGGGACGTACGTCAACCGCGACCGGGTGGACGACGCGATGCTCCGTCCCGGGGACGAGGTGCAGATCGGCAAGTACCGGATGACCTATCACCCCAGCCGCCGGGTAAGCGGTCGGGAGGCGCAGGGCGGTGGGCCGGCCCAGTGACGCAGGCGGCGCGAGCGGGCTCGCGGCTGCACAGCATCGGCGAGGTGCTGGCGGAGCTGAAGGACGAGTTCCCCGAGCTTTCCCACTCCAAGCTGCGGTTCCTGGAGGACCGCGGTCTGGTCAACCCTCAGAGGACCGCGTCCGGCTACCGCAAGTTCACGCCACGGGACGTCGAACGGCTGCGGCTGGTCCTTGCCCTGCAGCGTGACCACTACATGCCGCTGAAGGCCATCGGGGAGTACCTGGACGCCCTCGACCGCGGCCTCGAGCCGCCGGAGCTGTCCGGCGGGCGTCCTCGGGTGCCGCGCGTCGTCTACGACGCCGGGACCGACGGAGTGCCGGACGGCGCGACGCGGCCCCTGCGGCTGCGTCGCCAGGAGCTGGTGGAGGCGGCCGACGCCGACGAGGAGCTGGTGGCGTCCTTGGAGGGGTTCGGGCTCATCGCGCCGAGCACCTATGGCTACTACGACGCCCACGACCTGGAGGTCACCCGCACCGCCCGGGAGCTGGCGAGGTACGGGATCGAGCCGCGCCACCTGCGGGCCTTCCGTACCGCCGCCGACCGTGAGCTCGGCCTGATCGAGCAGGTCGTCGCCCCCTTGCGCCTGCAGCGCGGTGCGGGCTCGGCCGCCCGGGCCGACGACGTCGCGCGGGAGCTGGCCACCCTGTGCGTGCGACTGCACACCGGCCTCGTCCGGGCCGGTATGGACCGATCGGTGGGCTAGCGCCCGTCAGCGCAGCGGCGGCCCCGGGTCGGCGATACGGTGGAGTCGTGCGTGAGCTCGAGGTCGTCGGCGTCCGGGTCCAGATGCCGGACAACCAGCCGATCGTGCTGCTCCGGGAACGTCACGGAGACCGGTACCTGCCCATCTGGATCGGGGCACCGGAGGCGAGTGCTATCGCGTTCGCCCAGCAGGGCGTCGTGCCACCACGCCCCCTCACCCATGACCTGTTCAAGGACGTGCTCGACACATTCGGTCACCGGTTGGAGCAGGTGCGCATCACCGAGGTCCGCGACAACGTCTACTACGCCGAGCTGGTCTTCGCCGGCGGCACGACCGTCTCGTCGCGCTCATCCGACGCCATCGCCATGGCGTTACGGGTGGGCTGCCCCATCGTGGGCGCCGACCAGGTCCTCGAGGCGGGCGGTGTCTCGGTGCCGGACGAGGACGAGGTGGAGAAGTTCCGCGAGTTCCTGGACCAGGTCAGCGCGGAGGACTTCGAACAGGCGCCACGCGAGGGTGAAGGCCCCGAGGAACGGGGGTAGCCGCCCGGTCGGGACTTCCGACACGCCGCCGTCCAGGTGCCCGAGTCGTTGACCCGCCCTGCCGGCAACCGTACCGTCGTACCTGGTCAAGCACCCCGCTGTAGTTCCACCGCTGTCCTTCGGATCCGAGGACGCCGGGGATTCGAGCGGGGAGAGGAGTGGAGGCTGCGGTGAACGGCACCGGTGACGCGAAGGACCAGGCACAGCACGTGCCTGCACAGGCGCAGGGCCTGCTGTTCAACGACGACCTGCCGGACCTCGACGAGAACCTCGGTTACCGAGGCCCTGTCGCGCAGAGGACCGCGGGCATCACCTACCGCCAGCTCGACTACTGGGCCCGCACCGGGCTGGTGGAGCCGAGCGTCCGCTCGGCCACCGGCTCCGGCACGCAGCGCCTGTACAGCTTCCGCGACATCCTGGTGCTCAAGATCGTGAAACGACTACTGGACACCGGTGTCTCGCTGCAGCAGATCCGCACCGCCGTCACTCACCTGCGCGAGCGCGGCGTCGAGGACCTCGCCCAGATCACGCTGATGAGCGACGGCGCGAGCGTCTACGAATGCACCTCCGCCGACGAGGTGATCGACCTGGTGCAGGGCGGTCAGGGCGTGTTCGGCATCGCGGTGGGCCGGGTGTGGCGCGAGGTCGAGGGCAGCCTGGCGGAACTGCCGAGTGAGCGACCCGACTCCGAGGACATCGCCTCGCACGAGGACGACGAGCTGGCTGCTCGTCGCGCAGCCCGCAAGACCGGCTGACGAGTTCTGGGTTCGCCTCCGCCAGGCTTGACTGCGTCACCGCGCCTTCGACGGTCACCGAGCCTTCCACGCCGCCACACCTGGTAGCGTCGGAGGCGCTGACGACTCCGCCCGGGAGAGTCCCCACCCAACGCGGATCGGGGCGCCGAAGGGGCAAACTCCCCGGAACCTCTCAGGCGCCAGGACCGGGCGGACGAGGCGACTCTGGAGCCGCGCGCGGTGACAGAGGGGGAGGTTCCCTCGACGTGAATTGACACCAAGGAGCCTTCCGGATGAAGCGTCCCGGCCACTCCCCGGCCCAGCGTCCCGCCGAGTCGTTCGCGGACCGGCACATCGGTCCCGACGGCCACGACGTCGCTCGGATGCTCGAGCGGGTCGGGTACCGGGACCTGGACGACCTCGTGCGTGCCGCCGTCCCCTCCTCGATCCTCACCGACGAGCCGCTGGACCTGCCGCCGGCCGCGAGCGAACCGGAGGCCATCGACCGACTGCGGCAGTTCGCGGACGGCAACACGGTCAACCGGTCGATGATCGGTCTGGGCTACTACGGGACGCATCTGCCGGCGGTGATCCGGCGGAACGTGCTGGAGAACCCCTCCTGGTACACCGCGTACACGCCGTACCAGCCGGAGATCTCCCAGGGCAGGCTCGAGGCGCTGCTGAACTTCCAGACGATGGTGATCGATCTCACCGGCCTGGAGATCGCGAACGCGTCGCTGCTCGACGAGGCCACCGCGGCGGCCGAAGCGATGCACCTC
>JASBSH010000169.1 GCA_030149025.1 Actinomycetales bacterium
ACGACGCTCGTAGAACCGGGTGCCGCCCACGACCCGGTAGGGCAGGCCGACCCTGACGAGCACCTCCTCGAGCGCACGGGACTGGGCGTTCGTCCGGTAGAAGACCGCGACGTCGCCGGGCCGCACGCCCTCGGTGTCCGACAACCGGTCGATCTCCTCGGCGACGAACGCCGCCTCGTCGTGCTCGTTGTCGGCGACGTACCCGATCACCTTCGTCCCCGACCCTGAGGACGTCCACAGGTTCTTCGGTCTCCGGTCCGGGTTGCGCGCGATGACGGCGTTGGCCGCGGACAGGATCGTCTGCGTCGAGCGGTAGTTCTGCTCGAGCATGATCACCATGGCGTCCGGGTAGTCCTGCTCGAACTCGATGATGTTGCGGATCGTCGCACCACGGAACGCGTAGATCGACTGGTCGGCGTCACCCACGACCGTCAGCTCGGCGGGTGGCACCTGCGGGCCCTGGTCCGCGGTGGAGTCGTCGGAGACGAACCCGCCGACGAGCTCCCGCACCAGCATGTACTGGGCGTGGTTGGTGTCCTGGTACTCGTCGACCAGCACGTGCCGGAAGCGGCGCCGGTAGTACTCGGCGACCTCCGGGAACACCTGCAGGATGTTCACCGTCGTCATGATCAGGTCGTCGAAGTCGAGCGCGTTCGCCTCCCGCAGCCGGTTCGCGTAGCCCCGGTAGACGTCGGCCAGCACCTGCTGCTGCCCATCCTCCCCCGCCTCCTCGGCGAAGGTCTCGTGGTCGACCAGCTCGTTCTTCAGGTTCGAGACCTGATGCGCCAGGACCTTCGGCGGGTACCGCTTCGGGTCGAGGTCGAGCCCCCGGCACACCAGCGCGATCATCCGCTGCGAGTCCGCCGCGTCGTAGATCGAGAAGTTCGACCGAAGCCCGATCCGGGACGCCTCCCGGCGCAGGATGCGCACGCACGCCGAGTGGAAGGTCGACACCCACATCGACCGGGCCGCCGGCCCGACGAGCTGCTCGATGCGCTCCTTCATCTCGCCCGCGGCCTTGTTGGTGAAGGTGATCGCGAGGATCTCCCCCGGACGAACGCCCCGGGCGGCCAGCAGGTGGGCGATCCGGTGTGTGAGCACCCGCGTCTTGCCGGAGCCCGCCCCGGCCATGATCAGCAACGGCGAACCGCTGTGCAGGACGGCGGCACGCTGGGTCGGGTTGAGGCCCTCCAGCAGGGCGTCGACATCCGGCCGGGGACGGCGCGTGGCCGGCGCCTGCGCGCCCGCTTGCGTGTCGTCGTCCACGTCCCGCGTACCGCGTCCGGGCAGCGACGAGGCAGCCGACGGGTGCCGGAGACCGGGCAGCGGGAGGTCATCGAAGAGGGTGCTCATGTCGTCGGTCAGCCTACGTCGGCCTGCCGACAACGCCCCTCCCTGCTCGGGTGCCGGCAGGGCACCCGAGCAGCCGAACGTCAGCGGCTGGCGGACCGCCGGTACTGCGCGTTCGCGAGCGGCACGAAAACCGCCAGCACGACGACCGCCCAGATCAGCGTGTACATCACCGGGTGGTTCAGCGCCCAGCCCGTCGGCGGCGGAGTGCCCGGCGGGATGTTGCCGAACAGCTCCCGCGCACCCTGCGTGACCGCTGACACCGGATTCCACTCGGCGAACGTCCGCAGCGGACCGGGCAGCGTGTTCAGCGGCACGAACGTGTTCGCGACGAACGTCAGCGGGAAGATCACGATGAAGGCGGCGTTGTTCACCACCTCCGGGCTGGGCACGAGCATGCCGACCCAGGCCATCACCCACGAGATCGCGTACGCGAACACCAGCAGCAGCAGGAACCCGCCGAGGGCCTCCAGTGCCGACGTACGGATCCGCCAGCCGACCAGCAGCCCGGTCAGGGACATCACGATCAGGACCAGCACGTTGTTCACCACGTCGGAGAACGTGCGGCCGGTCAGCACGGCCGACGGGGACATCGGCAGCGACCGGAAGCGGTCGATGATGCCCTTCTTGACGTCCTCCGCCAGCCCGGCCCCGGTGATGGTCGCCCCGAAGACGACCGTCTGCGCGAAGATCCCCGCGATCAGGAACTCCCGGTACGCCTGACCGCCGCCCTGCTGGTCGATCGCCCCGCCGAACACGTACGCGAACAGCAGCACGAACATGATCGGCGAGAGGGTCGTGAACACCAGCAGGTCGGGCACCCGCTTGATCTTGATCAGGTTGCGCTTGGCGATGACCGCGCCGTCCGACAGGGCGCTCAGGACGCTCATCGTGCTCCCTCCCGGACCTGCTCCACCGCTTCACCGGCGTTCTCGGACTCTTCCGCCGCGTGGCCCGTCAAGGTGAGGAACACGTCGTCGAGGGTCGGACGCCGCAAACCCACGTCGTCGACGCCGATGCCTGCCACATCGAGCTGTCGGAGCGCGTTTATCAGCACTGCGGCACCGCCGGAGACGGGCATCAGCAGCGACCGGCGGTGCTCCTCGACGACCGCTGGGCCGACCCCGAGCGGCTCCAGCAGCCGCTTGGCCTCGCCCACGCGCGCCGGATCGGCGACCGTGATGTCGAGCCGCTCGCCGCCCACCTGCGCCTTCAGCTGGTCCGCCGTCCCCTGGGCGATGATCCGGCCGTGGTCGATCACCACGATCTCGTCGGCCAGCAGGTCCGCCTCCTCCAGGTACTGGGTCGTCAGCAACAGCGTCGTGCCGCCGGCGACCAGGCCCTGGATCACCTCCCACATGTCGGTGCGGCTGCGGGGGTCCAGACCGGTGGTGGGCTCGTCGAGGAACAGCACCGGCGGGCTCGCCACCAGGGCACCGGCCAGGTCCAGCCGGCGGCGCATGCCGCCGGAGTAGGTCTTCGCCGGCCGGTCGGCCGCGTCGTCGAGCCGGAACTGGCGCAGCAGCTCGCGCGCACGCTCCCTGCTGCGGCGGGCACCCAGGTGGTACAGCCGCCCGATCATGTCGAGGTTCTCGAACCCGGTCAGGTACTCGTCGACCGCGGCGTACTGCCCGGAGAGGCCGATCCGCTGGCGGACACCCCTGGGGTCAGCGAGTACATCCACCCCGGCCACCTCGGCGGTGCCGGCGTCCGGCCGCAGCAGTGTCGTGAGGATGCGTACGCACGTCGTCTTGCCGGCGCCGTTGGGGCCGAGCAGGCCCAGCACTGTCCCGGTCGGGACCGTCAGGTCCACGCCGTCGAGGGCGGTCACGTCCCCATAGCGTTTGACCAGGTCCCTGGCTTGGATTGCGTAGGTCATCGGTAGTTGGAGGTGCAGTACCTGAACGGGCCTGCTTCCCCTGTCCCCTTTCAATCTGTCCGCCCGTGGGTGCGGGTTCCCGCACACGGCTTCCCGAGGGTCTTCTCGACTGCGTTAGGCAGCCTTGGGGACCGGGGCCTGCTACCCGGCGCTCCGGTGCCTACCGGGACGGGACTGCCGCCCGCTGGCCTGATCCAGCTTCCAGGACACACCATGGCTTCGACCCTAAAGCCCCCTACGGACAGCGAGTCCAGCGCTTTTCCGGGTGCCCGCAACTGCGTAGCCGGCCCGGTCGTGACTCGGAACGTTGTTATGGTCGAAAGATCGTCACCGACCACGAGGGAGGAACACACCATGCGCGCCGTGATCTACAAGGGCATCGGAGAGATTGCCGTGGAGGACGCCGAGATGCCGGAGATCGGCCCCAAGGACGTCATCGTCAAGAACATGCGCGCCGGAATCTGTGGCACGGACATCGGCGCCTTCCTCCGCGGCGGCGACGACGTCGGCATCTTCCCCGGGAACCAGATCGGGCACGAGTTCGTCTCGGAGGTCTACGAGGTCGGAGCCGAGGTCGACCCGGCCATCACCCCGGGCCTGCGGGTGTGGGTCAATCCAGTCAACTCCAAGCGCCAGGGCGAGGGCCGGTCGCCGGTGGAGATCGCCGACTCCGCAGGCGGCCTCACCCAGTACATCAGCCTCCACGACGCCGCAGTCGACTTCAACGTCCACCCCCTGCCGGACAACGTCAGCTTCGACAAGGCCGTGATCATCGATCCGTTCTCGGTCGCCAACCACGGCGTCAACACCGCCCGGCCGAAGCCGGGTGAGCGAGCCCTGGTCTTCGGCGCCGGGGCGATCGGATTAGGCGTGCTGTGCAATCTCAAGGCCAACGGCATCGAGGACGTGATCGTCTCGGACATCGTGCCCAAGCGGCTTGAGATCGCCGAGCAACTCGGCGCGATCGTCGTCAACGGCGCCGAGACGGACCCCATCGAGTTCGCCATCGACCGGTTCGGGTACGTCCCGGACATGAACGGCATCAAGAAGGCGGACGTCGACATGTTCTTCGACTCAGCCGGCGCACCGCAGGCCATCGAGAGCTACATCCGCGGCGGCAAGCAGGGCTCACGCATGGTGGTCCTGGCCCTGAGCGCCAACGAGGTGACCATCCCGCAGGCCGCGTTCGTCCTCAGCGAGCTGTCGCTCCTTGGCTCAACGGCGTACAACGCCACCGATGTCAACCAGGTGATCTCCTACCTCGCCGAGGGCCGCTACGACCCGACCCCGGTGATCACGCACCACTTCCCGCAGGAGGAGGCCGCGGCCGCGTTCCGAACCGCTGTGGAGGACAAGGACAACGCGATCAAGGTCGTCATCGACGTCCACCCGTGACGCCGCCGGGACCTGACTGCCTCGCGGCGGCGCCGGGCGAATGCTGGTCGTAAGCAGACTCGATGGCGCCTCGTGGATGGTGAAGCGCACAGATCGCACAAAGCCCCAAAACCGTGCGAAGCGCCGCGGAGTCCTACAGTTCGGCGGTGCCGACGGGGAAGCTGGGGCGCGATCACTGCCGACCCGACGGTCGCGACACTGCTGGTCGAGCAGTTCGTGCTCCCACTTGGAGGCAGACCTGGCCGACCAGGGAATCCCACCTACTGCGACCGGCCCGCAGGGGAGAACCAGAACGCGCCCGGGGCGCCCTCGGCCAGCCCGGCGCCCGGGCCGGTGGTGCCGTCTGGGTCGACCCCCTGCGCGGCCGGGATCGCCGCGATCAGCTGGTCGATCCGGTCGGTGAGCCTGCCGATCTGACCGGTCAGGGAATCGATCTGGTCCAGCAGCATCCGGGCCAGCTCGGCGTGGTGGTCATCGAACCGGCCGGTGAGCGCCTCGACCAGGGCGCGGTGCTTGGCCTTCATCCGGCCCCGGGCCAGACCGGCCGGCGTCTGCGGGTCACGCTCCCCGGCGATCAGCGCCTCGACCATGTCCCGCGCCGAGACCGTGTCCAGCCTGCTGGCCACCGCCGAGACCTTGATCAAGGCGTCCTCCAGCAGCTTCTCCAACCGCGAGTAGTAGCGGGTCCGCTCGCGAGTCAAGTCGGTGCGCAGCCGGGTGTAGTCGCGCAGGTTGCGGATCGTCTCCAAGGCAGGTCAAGGCCTCGCGCCAGACTAGTCCGCGGGCTCAAGTCCCAGACAAGCACCGGCGTCGCGGGCACCCGACCCCGAGGCACCCGACCCCGATTTTCACGCCCGGGTGGCGTCCGCGGTAGTGGATACGGTGACTAGCAACGTGTCGCCCGTCTGACGTAAGCGGCCAGCTCACTCTCCGCGACCGCGGGGCGGATTAGCTCCAGAGGGCGGCGATGGCAGTGTTGAGCAGCGCGAGACCGCCGACGGTGTGCGCGGCGCCGGGGGCGACGGCCCCGTCGGTGCTGCGGCTGCGACGGCGGTTGAGGAAGACCAGCACGGTGATGACCAGCGCGACGACGAGCTTCACGCCGATCTTGGCGTTGTCGATGTCGCGGTCCACGGCGCCGGACTCCGCCAGGCCCACCAGCAGCAGGCCTGTCACGAGCTGGGTGAGGGCGCCGTGCCACATGCCGGGCAGCACTCTCGGCGCACGGATGGTCGCGAGCCAGCCACCCACGAGCATCGCCATGCCCACCAGGTGCAGCAGAATAAGGATCTTGTACACGATGTCCACGGCGTGAGGCTATCTGGCGTGGGCTTGCGGTCCTTGTCACCGCCCGCCGTGAACCGGGATTTCATGATCACGCTTTGGGTTGGAGTCACACGCTTTGGGTTGGGGTCAAAGGAGGCGACGGTCCGCGGATCACCTCGTCAGCTCGTGTCGGCTCGACAGCTGCAGCTTGCGCAGCATCGCCGACACATGGGTCTCCACGGTCTTCACGGAGATGTACAGCTCCCGGGCGACCTCCTTGTCCTTGTAGGCGTAGCCCCTCGCGATGAGCCGCATCACCTCCCGCTCGCGCGCCGACAGCCGGTCGAGCTCGTCGTCACCGGTGGCCACGTCCGCTGCCGCGGTGCCGAACGCGTCCAGGACGAAACCGGCGAGCCTGGGCGAGAACACGGCGTCCCCCTCGGCGACGCGCCGCACGGCGTCCGACAGCGCAGGCCCGTCGATCGTCTTCGTGACGTAGCCGCGGGCGCCGGCCCGGATCACGGCGATGACGTCGTCGGCGGCATCCGAGACGCTCAGTGCGAGAAAGCGAATCGGCCGCTCACCGGCTGCCTGCCCGCCAGCCATCGGGGTCACGAGCCGTCCGCAGCGACGCAGCACCTCCGCACCACCGCCGCCGTCCCCACCGGGCAGGTGCACGTCGAGCAGCACCACGTCCGGGCGCTCGCGGGTGACCACCTCGACGGCGCTGTCGACGTCGTCGGCCTCCCCCACGACCTCGAGATCCCGCTCGAGCTCCGCCCTCACGCCCGACCGGACGAGACGGTGGTCGTCGACCAGCACCACACGAATGGTCACGCCTGCTCCCCCTCACCTGAACCGTTGCGCGCCAAGGAGAGCTCCACCTCGGTCCCGCCCCCGGGCACTCTCCGGACGCCGGCCCGGCCGCCGTGGCGCGACATCCTCCCGATCACCGACTCCCGCAACCCCATCCGGTCGGCCGGCACCTGCTCCAGATCGACCCCGGCACCGTGGTCGCGCACGAAGGCCTCGACCCCTCCGGCTCCCGCCTCGAGGTACACGGACACCGGCGGTGCGCCGTGGCGTACCGCGTTGAGCACAGCCTCACGCAGCGCGAGGAGGAGAGCGTGCGTGTCGGCGTCCAGATCCGCGTCGCCCACGGCGACCACGTCGACCGGGACGCCGTACGCGTCCTCCACCTCGGCCACCGCGTCCCGGACGGCGGCAGCCAGACCTGCGCTCTCGCCGTCCGGCCGCTGCCGTTCCCCCGACGCGTACAGCCACTGCCGCAGCTCACGCTCCTGCCCACGGGCGAGGCGACTGACCTCGGCGGGATCCGTGGACCGGCGCTGGATCAACGCCAGCGTCTGCAGCACGGAGTCGTGCAGATGCGCTGGGGATCTCGGCCCTTTCGGTCTCCCGGGTGCGGGCGGAGCGCTCGGCGACCAGCTCGCGGCCGAGGCGAAGGAGCCACGGCGCGACCAGCAGCCCCACACCGACGAGGACGGCGCCCGCCGCGAGAACGCCTGCGCGCAGCGCGACCGGGTCGACCTGGCCCGAGACGAGCAGCACGATGCCGAACGCCGCGACGACGACACCTGCCGCCAGCCGGATCACACCCGCCCTGGTGTCCCCGCCGGCGGTGGCGAGCCAACGGTGCCGCTCGGCGGCGTCGAGCTGGCGCCAGGCGATGAGGACACCGGCGAAGATCACGGTGATCGCCGCCACGGTCACGGGGTTCACGTCGGCACCCGCGCGGCGCGCGAGGGCGCTGATGCCAATGGCGGCCAGCCCGGCCCCGATGCCTACCTGCGGGCCGTGCTCGCTCCACGAGAACGAAACTCTGGACGCCGGCCCCGCAGCTTCGCGCTGCCGGGTACCGGCCTGCGTGCCCCTCGTTCGCGCCCGCGCCGGCGTCGGGCCGCCCGCCGAGGCAGGGGCCAACAAGGCCGGCGCTGCGGGGGGCACGAGCATCCACAGGAGGGCGTAGGCCAGAGCGCCGGCACCGAAGAGCAGGGTGAGGACGGCGAACGCCCAACGGATGCGTTGCACCGGTTGCTCGAGATGCACGGCGAGGCCCGCCGCGACGCCGCCGATCCAGCGGTCGCGCACGGGCCGGACCAGCGGCGGGCGCGGGAGGGTCGACGGCACGCTGCCATCCTGCCGTGCCGCGACGCCCCGCCGCGTCGGGGAGACCCCCCACGCGACCCTGGTTCGCCACCGAAGAATGCTGCTTCCTTGCACGACTCGCCGGCGTGCCGCGACCAACAAGCAGCATTCTTTCGTTGGGGGCCGGGCAGCGGGAAGTCGGGGTCGGGTCAGGGGCGTCCCTCATGGTCACGGGCCTGCAGGGTGACGACAGTAGAGGCATGAACAGCGACAGCACAGCAGGGTCGGCTTGGACGACGCCCGGCCAGGAACAGCCACCGCCTCAACCCGGCTCAAGCGGAGCCACGCGTTCTTCGACACCCTCAGGCGATCGCCGGTGGTCCGCAGCGACGACCGCTGGCTCGGTGGCGTGTGCGCCGGACTGGCCGAGAAGCTGTGCATCGACCCGGTGATCGTGCGGGTGGCGATGCTGGTGATCGCGCTGATCGGCGGAGTGCCTGGCGATCCTCTACGGCCTGGCATGGCTCGCCCTGCCCGATCGCACCGGCCGGATCGAGGCGGAGGCGGCCGTGGGCGGGGACGTCAGCGGCGGTGCGGTCGTCGCCGGGCTCCTCGTCCTGCTCCCCGGTCTGATGCCGCGTCCGTGGCAGTGGTGGTGGCCGGGAGCCGACCCCCGGTGGAACTGGAACCCCGCCGCCTGGTTGGTCGCCGTCGCCATCGTGGTCGGTGCCCTGGTCTGGATCAGCCAGGGTGGCAGATGGCGTAGTACCCCAGCGGATGGTGAGCCGTCCTCGCCGGCGGGTGTGACGTCGTCCATGACGTCGTCCGTGTCGACGCCCATGGCCACGCCCACGTCCACGGCCACGGGCACCACGACGTCCGCGAGCTCGTCCGATGTGTGCGCGCCGCGCCGTCGCGGGCCGGGTGTCGCCGTCAGCAGCGCGGCCGTGGGCATCGCGCTCGTCGCCGCCGGCGGAGCGGCGCTGTGGGCGATCGAAGGTGGGCTCGACATGTCGGCCCGGCTGGCAGCGGCCACCGCGGCAGCACTGGTGCTGGGTCTGGTCACCATCGCCCTCGGCGTGGCGGGACGCGCCGACGGCACCGTCGGCTTCCTCGAGTTCATCGCGGCGGTGGCCGCAGTCGGGATGGCGTTGATCCCCGCGTCGGCGAACGTGCGCGCCGGGGACCACGACTGGACCACGACGTCGGTTCGCGACGCCGAGGACGGGTACGTGCTGCTGTTCGGTGACGGCACCGTCGACCTGACCGGTCTCGATCTGGACGCCGCCACGCACGAACGCGTCGTCGTCCCCGTGAAGATGGGATTCGGTTCGATGCGCGTGATCGTCCCGGAGGACGTCCCGGTCACCGTGCGGTCGCAGGTCGTCGTCGGTGACGCGGTCGCCGGCAGCGGTCTGCCGAGAGGGTGGACGGCAAGCGGGACGAGAACAGGGATCGGGGCGTCGACGACGGCGAAGTCGTCAGGTTCCGTGGACTCAGGACTGGTCGTGGAGCTGCAGGGACTCGCCGGTGACCTGTCGGTGGACGTGGCGCGGTGATGGATGCGGACCGGCAAAACGGACCGGCGGACGAGGCGACAGGGGCGCGATGAGCCAGCGCGGTGAGGCAACCGACCAGAGGGTGCCCACGGCCGACCAGAGGGTGCCCACGGACGACCAGACGGTGCCGGTGGACCAGACGGTGCCGGTGGACCAGGGGCTGCCAGCCGGGCAGCCGCCTCACCCACAGCCCGCCGGCCCGAGGGGGCCGTACGCGCCGAGCATCATCAGCGGCGTGCTCATGGTGGCGGCTGCGGTGCTCATCGGTCTGACGCAGCTCACCGACATCGAGATCGACTACGGGTTGCTGCTGCCGGTGGGGATGGTGGTGGCCGGCGCCCTGCTGGTCGTGGGCGCGCTCGTGGCGGTGCTGCGCAGGAGGTAAGCCCCGCGGACTCAAGGCCGATGCCGCCGGGGACGATGGTGCGACAACTGCACTTCCGGAGGTCGCCCCGTGCGTTCGAACCGGCCTCTCGGCCTGCCCGTGCTCGCGCTGACGCTCGTCGTCACGAGCCTCGCGCCGGCGGCCGCGCCCGCCTCCCCGACGCTGTACGCGGAGGGTGTGCGCCTCACGTCCGACGGCCGCATCGAGAACGTCCCGGTGGGCGCACCGGCATCCGCGGCGGGCCCGACCTGGGACGGGGCCGTGGCCGGGGAGGGCACCCGCTGGGAGCCGATGGCACGCCGGGCGTTGGCCGACCTGGACGTCCTGACCCGCGATGTGGGCGACGGCCGTACGGCGGCGCTGGCGGGTTGGCACCGGTCCTGCTGGTACGTCTGGCCCCGCGACGCCTCGTTCGTGGCGGCGGCGTACGCGGTGTCCGGTCGGCACGATGACGCGCTGGCGGTGCTGCGTTTCGTGCAGGACGTGCAGGAGGACGACGGCCGCTGGCATGCCCGGTACACAAGCGACGGCGCCGTGCCCGACGACCGCGGGGAGCAGCTCGACGCAATCGGTTGGGTGCTCTGGTCGGTGTGGGTGTGGCTGCAGAGCGCACGCGCACAGGGCCTTTCGAGTACCGAGGTCGATGCCGGACTCACCGAGCTGCGCCCGATGGTCGTCGGCGCCACACACGCGGCGATCGACTCCCTCGACCAGGGCCGGGCCTTGCCCCTACCGTCCCAGGACTTCTGGGAGGTGCCGCTGACAGAGACGTCCCTCGGCACCGCCGCACCCGTGCTGATCGGGCTTCGAGCCGCTGCCGCGCTGCTGCCGGAGCTGGATGAGAACTCCCTTGCCGCAACGGCGTCGGCGGCTAGCGACCTGGTGTCCGACGGCATCGCTGCTCAGTTCGGTCGTCGCGGCTACCCCCGCCTGGTGACCACGAGGGAGATGGACGCGTCGGTCGCGTTCCTCATGCCGCCCTTCACCGTCGCGCCGCCCCGGCACGCGGAGGCGTTCGCCCTCGCACGCAGTCAGCTGCGCACGCCGGAGGGCGGGCTCAGGCCTGGCGTGGAGTTCAAGGACCGCGAAGTCTCGTGGACGCCGCAGACAGCCTTGTTCGCCCTGGGCGCCGCCGCGAGCGGGGACTCAGCCACGGCGTCGGAGTACCTGGACTGGCTCGACGCGCACCGGACGAGAGTCGGCTCCCTGTCGGAGAAGGTGGACGCACAGGGCCGCCCCGCTGCCGTCGCGCCCTTGGCGTGGACCGCCTCGCTCGTGCTGCTGACGCTTGGGGCACTCGACGGGGCCGTCCCCGCACCCCCGGGTGGCGGCGTCCGGCTGGACTGAGCACCGCACCGCAGGCGAGACCTGCTCCGCTGCGCCTTGAGGGTGTGTCCCTATTCGGTCTGCTGCGTTGTCGGTGCTGCCGGGCACGATGCGGGTCATGCCGCTCGTCGACGAGGTACGTGTGGACACCGATGCGGTGTTGATGTCGCATACCGGTGTGCCGCTGACTCGGCCGACCACGTTCCGCTTCACCCTGGACGTGAACAGTGATCAGCACCAGAAGTTGATGTCGTACGCGGGGTCCTTTCGCCTGGCCTACAACCATCAGATCGGGCGGGTGAAGGCGAACCTTGCACAGCGCGCCGCGGAGAAGACCTATGGCATCGCGGACGCCGACCTGACGCCGGCGTTGTCGTGGTCGAAGGTGTCGTTCATCAACCACATGAACGCGTGGAAGAACGGCCAAGACCCCACCTCACCGGTGAACGACGACGGCACCCGCGGCCTGTCCTGGCGGGCTGAGGTGTCCGCGGACGTGTTCGAGACGGCGTCGGTGAACGCGGCGCAAGCCCTCGCCAACTGGAAGACATCCAAGACGGCCACCCGCGCTGGGAAGCCGGTCGGGTTCCCAAGGTTCAAGTCCAAGCACAAGAGCATCCCGGTGTTCCGGCTACGGGCGAAGTACTCCGAGGGCACCACGTCGCCGGTCCGGCCGACGGGCCCCAAGAGCATCCGATTCCCCAAGCTCGGTGAGCTGACGGTGCGGCAGGGCACGAAGCAGCTGCGCCGGATGCTGGCCAAGGGACGCTTCCGCGTGTACGCGGCGGCGTTCCGGTACGAGCACGGCCGCTGGTTGGTGTCCATCACAGGGGTCGCCGCTCAGTTCCATCCCCAGCGCCGCACCACCACGGGGAGGCATCGACCCCGAGCCGGTGTGGACCTGGGTGTGAAGACCCTGGCGGTGGTCGCCGACGAGCACGGGCGTGTGCTGGACACGATCGAGGGGGTGAAAGCGCTCCAGCATGCCCAGGCGCGTCTGAAGCTGGCCGGTCAGCGGTACTCGAGAACCAAGAGCAACTCGACCGGCCGGGTGAAGGCAGCACGCCGCCTGGGCAAGATCCACCGCCGCGTGAAGGCACTCCGGGCTGCGGTGCTGCACCAGCTCACCACCCAGCTCGCGCAGGGCTACACCTCCGTGACGGTGGAGGACCTGAACGCGGCCGGCATGGTGCGCAACCGGCGCCTGGCCCGGGCGGTATCGGACGCGGCGTTCGGTGAGCTGCGGCGGCAGCTGGAGTACAAGTGCAGCTGGTACGGAACCGACCTGGTGATCGCTGATCGGTGGTACCCGAGCAGCAAGACCTGCTCCGGCTGCGGGACCGTCAAGGCAGACCTTTCCCTCTCGGAGCGGACGTACAGCTGCACAGTGTGTGGGCTGGTGCTAGACCGGGACGTCAACGCCGCGATCAACCTCGCCAAGTACGCGCCGAACTTCAAGAAGTCACAGCCGCACCTCGTGGTCGCCTGACCTCGTACCGCGTCGCACCCGGATGGGCCGGGGAAGAGCCGACCGTCACCCTGCACCACTCGGGGCCCTGGGTCGGAACCGAGACAACCACCCCAGCAAGGGGCCAGGTACTCGGACGGTAACCAAGCACCGCCTCCCGGGCGGTCAAGGGAAGCCGGCGAGTCCCGAATAGGGACACACCCAGTTAGGGTGGGCGGCATGTCGTTGCTCGCGACGTTGCGCCGCAAGGCGTACACGGCCGCTCTGCTGATGTTCCGCAAGCTGCCGCCGCCGCTGCGCCGCTCCCTCGTGCGGGCAGGGACGCCGAGCTACACGGTGGGGGCCGTCTGCGTGGTGGAGCACGACGGGCACATGCTGATGCTGCGCCAGCCGCACCGGCAGGGTTGGAGCCTTCCGGGCGGTCTGCTCGGTTGGGGCGAGTCGCCGGCGGCAGGGGTGACCCGCGAGGTGTGCGAGGAGACGTCGTTGGAGCTCGAGGTCGGTGAGCCGGTCGCCGTCCAGGTGCACCCGGGCGTCCGGCGGGTCGACGTGATCTACCGCGTGGTGCTGGACCAGCGTCCCGAGGTGCGCGTCGGCGGCGAGGCGAAGGCGTTCCGCTGGCTGCGCCGCGAGGACGTACCGGAAGTGGACGACGCCACGCAGGAGATCATGGACGTCCTGGACCGGGTCCTCGGCAGCCAGGCGCCCCCGAAGGCGCACGTCGCGGGATGACCGACGCGCTCGCGGGCATGGTGTTGGCTGCCGGGTTGGGCACCAGGCTGCGGCCCCTGACCCTGCTGAGGCCGAAGGCGTTATGTCCTGTCGGTGGTGTACCGCTGGTGGACCTGGCGCTGCAACGCCTGGAGCCCCTCTGCGGCAACGGCTTCGACGCTATCGCCGTGAACGCGCATCATCACGCGGAGCAGGTGGCCAGCCGCATCGGGCCGC
>JASBSH010000171.1 GCA_030149025.1 Actinomycetales bacterium
ATATGACGAGTTCAACCCGGGTACCAGCGGAAGCCAGAGCCGATTCGCGCCGTTCCCGACCAGCGGGGCTACGCCAGTACCTGCCTTGTACGCGGCCGAGACGGCGCCAGCTGCGCTACTGGAGACGGTCTTCCACGACGTACACCAATCCAGCAGCCGGCTGATCTATGAAGCGGACCTGCGCCGGATGCTTCTGTGCCAAGCCATGCTGCCCGCCGCACCGACTCTCGTCGACCTGCGGGACGAGGCCCTCGATCGAACTGGCATCACACGGGACCAGATTGTGACCACCCCCGCGGAGCACTACCCCTGCACTCGGCGTATCGCTCGCGTCCTCCACCGTCGACACCGAACCGCCCACGGCATTCTTTGGCACTCCCGACAAGCGGAACTCGGCGGTCAGGCGGCCATGGAGGTGCTTGTCTTGTTCGGCGACCGATAACAGCACGGCCGCGGTTCGTGGAAGCGTCTAGGCGCCGGTAGTCGGACTCTGTTCGAAGGTGCAAGACGCGTTCTGGTGGACGAGCTGGCACTTCAACTGGGAGCAGTCATCATCCCAAGCGAGTGATACCGGCACCGAAGCGATCTCGCCGTCCCGACCCAATCAGCCCGCGAGCAATAAGGAAGCGGGGGCGTCCGTCATGTGGACGCCCCCGCTTCCTCGGGGATGAATCAGCGCATCAGAACAGAGGCGCCGGCTGCCACTTCTCGAGCGTGAACGTCTGGTCGCCGAAGACGATGACGGCGGTGTCACCGACGGTGCCGTCGTCCTCGAGCTCCACCTTCGTCGGCTTCTCAGGCTTCTCGCCATCCTTGACGGACAAGACCCGGACCCACTTGCCCGGCGCACCGGCCTCGGTCAGCGTTGGCGCCTCGGCCGGCGGCTCCTCTACCGGGTCAGCGGGTAGCTCGTACAGCTTCCCGTCGATGTTGTCCTCGCTCAGGGCCTTGCCGGTGTAGACCTTGAAGTCCAGCCCAGCGCCCATGGCAAACAGCGCGTTGCCGTCCTTGTCGACATCGATCAGCATCGCGTACAGCGAGCCGGCGTCCTGACCGTCCGCACCGTCCGAGCCATCGACGCCGTTACGACCGTCCTTACCCGGCGCACCGTCCTTGCCAGGAAGCGAGATGACGCCTCCTGAACCGCCGGATCCACCGGTCCAGCTGCCACCGGTCGAACCACCGGTCGACCCACCCGTCGAGCCCGAACCAGACGACCCGGACCCCGTAGTCGGCGTCGCAGTCGAACCAGACCCCGACCCACCGCCGGACCCACCGGTCCCCTCGACGATCTTCGCCTTGAACGGGTTACGCCCGTTGAACTCGGCGAGCGTCGGCAGCGGCACAGGTGCCTGCGTCGTCGTCGGCGCAGGAGCTGCGGCCGCACGCGGCACAACGCCACTGGCCAGGTCGTCAGCCGAGTCGTCGCCGCCCATCAGCATCAGACCACCGACCGCGACCGCACCGGTCAGCACGGCGACGCCGCCGATGATGCCCCACTTCTTGGCACCCGCGTTCTTCTCGGCCTTGTCGTCCACCGGCAGCTGCGGCTCAGGAGCGGGCGGCTGCGGCGCACCGAACGCCGAAGTACCAAACGTGTCGTTGCTCATC
The DNA here is from genome assembly GCA_030149025.1 of Actinomycetales bacterium. GTDB lineage: Bacteria > Actinomycetota > Actinomycetes > Actinomycetales > BWSM-131 > BWSM-131. The sequence continues at coordinate 1,612 of JASBSH010000171.1, forward strand.
GCTTCTCCGTCTCTCGCTTCGCCGACGTCACGGGGTCGCCGTCGCGGACGGCTGGGTGGTCGCGTTCGGGTCCGCAGTCGCACCCGCGGTCGGCGCGCCGGTTGCGCCAGGCGCAGCAGTGGACGTCGCACCCGCAGTCGGCGAGGACGTTGCGGTCGGCGCCGGCGTCGCCGCCGCACCCGCAGCCGACGTGCCAGCAGCACCAGCCGCCGGAGCCGTCACCGACGCAGCCGGCTTCAGCACGAACACGTTGCCGGCGATCGTCATCGTCACGTCACCGTTCTTGGTGGCCGGCTTGCCGCCGGATGCGTCCGCCTCCTTCTCCGCCTGCACTGTCAGGGAGGTCACGAGGTACGCACGCGGCATGTCCGTCTGCAGGTTCTTCAGGAACAGCTCCGACTCGTAGAAGTCACCAACGACCACGATCGAGACCGGGATCGACGCGAGCAGGTCGGACGGCGCAGCCGCAGTCGCGCTCGGAGCCGGCGTCCCGCCGTCCTCACCCGCAGAACCAGCCGCCGGAGCCGGGGCGGGAGCAGCCGCACCAACCGGCGGGCCGACGGGCGCGGGCTCACCCGGCGCCAAGCTCATCAGCGTCACACCAGCACCCGAAGCCATCGCGTCCAGGTCACGCACGAGGGTCGGCAGGGCCGCCTCCTCGGGCATCGCCTGCTTGATGGCCGCGAGCTCGGCCTGTCGCTGCGGCAACTCGGCGAACTGCACCTTGAGCTGCTCGATCTTCGCCTCGAGCTGCGCATTCGACGCCGCCGTGTCCTCCGTCTGCTGGCGGAAGTCGGCGGCCTCGGCGCGCTTCGGCCCGATCAGCAGGAAGTAGGCGGCGATCACCAGCAGCACCGTCAACACGACGGTGCCGATGACCCAGAACTTCGGCTTCGATGCGGACATGGTCACTGCGCCTTCCGGTCGAAGCGGTGCGAGAGTGCGTCACCGGTGACGACCGCGTCGGAGGTGAACTGGACGACGTCCTGCTCGTTCACCTGTGTGCGGGTCGAGCTCGAGAACGACGCGTCCGCAAAGCCCTTGGTGCCGTCGAGCACGTCAAGCCAGCTGGCGACGTCCGAGTGCTGGAGCGCCTTGCCGGTGAAGGTGATGGTCCCGATGCCCGGCGTGGCGAGCGGGTCGGTGCCTGAAACCGGCACTGCCGCTTCGGGTCCGGGGCCTGCGACGGTGGCGGTGAGGTTCTCCAGCCACACCTCGCTCGGGTAGGTGAGCGCGAGGTCGTTGAGGTACCGGTACCAAAGCACGTCGTTGGCCATCGCGGTCTCCTGCGCGGCCTTCGCGCTGTCGACCTGCGCCAGCACACGAGGCACCTCGGCGTACTTGCCCTGCTCTGCCTGCAAGACAGATGTCCGTGCCTGCTCGGCCTGCAGCTCCTCCTCGGCGGCGTTCGCCGCACCGGAAGCCAGCACGTACACCCCGCCGATGCCGGCCAGAGCGGCAACGACGACGCCGCCCATCGCCAGCTGGGTCCGGCGCAGCTTGCGCGCCTCGTGGATCTCCGGCGGCAGCAGGTTGACGCGCGGGATGGTGTAGGTGACTACACCATGCTGAAGCCCGGTGTCCGGGTCGGTGTGGATGCTCATCACGCGGCTCCGAGGGCCAGGCCCACCGGGACGGCGGACAGCGGCTGAACGAGGGACAGCTGGTTGTCATCGAGACCGGTCTTGCCGATCTGCAGAGTTGCCATGGGGTCACCGGCCTTGACCGGCAGGCGCGTTGCCTCGCCGAGCCGGTCGGCAAGACCGCGCAGCAGCGAACCGCCGCCGGAGAGCACGAGCCGCTCGACGGGGTGCGCCGGCGTGGAGGCCTGGTAGTAGTCGAGCGACCCGCGTACCTCGTCGACGAACGACTGGGCGGTCGTCTCAACGGCCTTCGCGGCAACACCCAGCCCCCCGGTTGCGCCAAGCACCCCGAGCTGCTGCTTCAGCCCCTCGGCCTCCTGCAGCGGCACACCCAGGCGCTCGGCGACGGAG
>JASBSH010000197.1 GCA_030149025.1 Actinomycetales bacterium
GAGTGAGGTGATGCCGGTGCTGCAGGCCCGCGGTGACGACATGGTCATGGTCGCCGAGATCCCGGAGCAACCGTGAGCGGCCCGGCCCTCGGCTCAGCCGGCGCCTGGTCCGGTGGCTCGGTCGGCGCGTGGGCCGAGTGCGTGCTCGCGCCGAATCCGGGTCCCATGACGTTGGACGGAACCAATACCTGGGTGCTCAGCGCTCCCGGGTCACAGTCGGCGCTCGCCGTCGACCCCGGACCGCTGGACGCCGGTCACCTGCGCCGTGTCGTCGAGGTCGCCGAGCGTCGTGGGGCGCGCATCGAGCAGGTGCTGCTCACCCACGGCCACCACGACCACAGCGAGGGCGCGGTCGAGCTGGCCCGCTTGGCGGGGGCGCGCGGGGTGCGGGCGCTCGACCCCGCCTTCCGGCTGGGGGACGAGGGGCTTCGGGACGGCGACACGCTGGCTGTGGGGGACGGCGAGCTGCGCGTCGTGGGCACGCCGGGTCACACGTCGGACTCGTTGTCGTTCCTGCTCACGTCGGATGGTGGCTGGGGTGAGCGCTCGGGTGCCGACCGTGCGGACGCGGCGGCGCTGCTCACCGGCGACACGGTGCTGGGCCGCGGGACCACGGTCGTCGTGCACCCGGACGGGCAGCTCGGCCCCTACCTGGACTCATTGCGCCGGCTGCGGGAGCTGGCCGACTCGGTGGCCCAGCGGGTCGGTGCCGTCGCGGTGTGGCCCGGGCACGGGCCGGTGCTTGAGGACGCCCTTGCGATCCTCGACGGGTACCTGAAGCACCGCGGGGAGCGGCTGGAGCAGGTGCGGGACGCCCTCGCCGCCGGCGATGAGACGCCTCGGCAGGTGGTGGAGCGGGTCTACGCCGACGTCGACCCCGTGCTGTGGCCGGCGGCGGAGCTCAGCGTGCGCGCGCAGCTGGACTACCTGCGCGCCACCCCCTGACCCGTAACGTCCGCAAGGCTGGGCCCCCGCGGGGGCACCTGTGCAGACGCAAGGGGCGTGGGATCAGCGGGCGCGGCGGTGCAGACGCTCCACGTCGAGCAGGATGACCGCGCGCGCTTCGAGCCGGATCCACCCGCGGCTGGCGAAGTCGGCCAGTGCCTTGTTGACGGTCTCCCGGGAGGCGCCGACGAGCTGGGCGAGCTCTTCCTGGGTGAGGTCGTGGGCGACGAGGACCCCCTGGTCGATCTGCTTGCCGAACCGTCGCGACAGGTCCAGCAGCGCCTTCGCGACCCGGCCCGGGACATCGGAGAACACCAGGTCGCCGAGGCTCTCGTTGGTCCGCCGCAGCCGCTGGGCCAGGGCCTGCAGCAGGTGCTTGCCGACCTCCGGGTTGCTGCGCAGACCGGTCTGCAGCTCGGCGTTGCCGAGGCCCACGAGCTGGACGTCCGAGACCGCCGTGGCTGTCGCCGTCCGGGGTCCGGGGTCGAACAGCGAGAGCTCGCCGAACATCTCACCGGGCCCGAGCACCGCCAGCAGGTTCTCGCGGCCGTCGCCGGAGGCGCGGCCGAGCTTCACCTTGCCGGAGGTGATGACGTAGAGGCGGTCGCCGGGGTCGCCCTCGCTGAAGAGCACCTGTCCGCGACTCAGCTCCACCCGTTCCATGCGGGACAGCAGCGAGGCCGCGCCCTCGTCGTCCAGACCGGCGAACAGCGGCGCACGGCGCACGACGTCGACGTCCACGTCTCCTCCTTTGTGTGTGACCCAAGGCGCAGTCTGCCGCACGGCCGGTCGTGCCCGGCACCCTGGGTGGCGACTCAGGTCCAGACGACGAGGCACGCCAACTAGGCTGCGATGGTGGCCGAGACGAAGCAGACCCTGCCCGGGCGCGGCCGTGACGAGACGCTGATCGGCCTCAAGCGCCGAGCCCGGCGCATGCACCGCGCTCTGGCCGAGCGGTACCCCGACGCGCACTGCGAACTGGACTTCACCAACCCGCTGGAGCTCCTGGTCGCCACCATCCTGTCGGCGCAGAGCACGGACGTCCGCGTCAACATGGTCACGCCCGCGCTGTTCTCGAAGTACCCGGACGCCGCCGCCTACGCGGGTGCGGACCGTGCGGAGCTGGAGGACATGATCCGGTCCACCGGCTTCTTCCGCGCCAAGGCCGACTCCCTGATCAAGCTGGGTGCCAGGCTCATCGAGGACTTCGACGGCACGGTGCCGAACACGCTCAAGCAGCTCGTCACCCTGCCCGGCGTCGGGCGCAAGACCGCCAACGTGGTGCTGGGCAACGCGTTCGGCATCCCCGGGATCACGGTCGACACGCACTTCGGCCGGCTGGTCCGCCGGTTCGGCTGGACGGAGGAGACCGACCCCGTCAAGGTTGAGCATGCCGTGGGGGCGCTGTTCGAGAAGAAGGACTGGACGATGTTGTCCCACCGCGTGATCTTCCACGGACGGCGCACCTGCCACTCCCGTCGTCCGGCCTGCGGGGCCTGCCCGGTCGCGGGGGACTGCCCGTCCTACGGCATCGGGGAGACCGACCCCGAGAAGGCTCGCAAGCTGCTGAAGTTCGAGCTCGCCGCCCAGGACGTGACGTGACGCGCGACGCGACCTCCGACGCGTCAGCACCGAACGACCCGTCGACACCGAACGACCCGTCGACACCGCACGACCCGTCGGATCCGAGGACCGCGCTGCCGGGCTGGATGCGTCGCATCCACGACGTCATGCCGGACATCGCCGCCGACCAGCTGACCCGGCTGAGACCGCCGGCCGGAACGGAAACGCGGGCTGCCGCCG
>JASBSH010000218.1 GCA_030149025.1 Actinomycetales bacterium
CGCTCGTCGAGCGGCAGCACCCTGTTGCGCCCCGTCAGCGGGCGCATCACCTCCCCGTACGGGTGGCGGATCCACCCGATCTACGGGTACCGCCGGATGCACACCGGAACGGACCTGGCTGGTGCGTGTGGCACGCCGATCCGGGCAGCGGAGGACGGTCGTGTCCTGCGGGCCGGCTGGGCCGGAAGCTCCGGTATCCAGCTCGTGCTCAACAACGGGATCATCGACGGCCAGGCGTTCGCCACCTCGTACAGCCACATGAGCGGGCTCGCCGTGCAGGCCGGTGCGTCGGTGCGCCGTGGCCAGGTGATCGGTTACGTCGGTACGACGGGAGCCTCCACCGGCTGCCACCTGCACTTCGAGGTGTTCGTCAACGGTGACCGCACGGACCCGATGAAGTACGTGTAGCCAGCCACGCTCCAACGGGGATCACGGCGTCCCGCCACCACCCAACCCGTCCTCGGTGATCATGAAAAGCGGGTTCAGGCCCGACTGGTGGCGCAGCCGCGATGCGTAGAATCGAGGGTCCGTCGCCAGGAACGTGACGTGAACCGTCGAGGAGTGGGTGCAGTGCCGAAGGAGACCGGTCGCAAGGTCATCGCGACCAACCGCAAGGCGCGGCACGACTTCCACATCCTCGACACGATCGAAGCCGGGCTGGTTCTCACGGGCACCGAGGTGAAGTCGCTGCGCCAGGGGCGGGCGTCGCTGGTCGACGGGTTCGCCCAGATCGACCGTGGGGAGGTCTGGCTGGAGAACGTGTACATCCCCGAGTACGCGCAAGGCACGTGGACGAACCACAGTGCCCGCCGCAAGCGCAAGCTGCTCATGCACCGCGAGCAGATCGACAAGCTCGCCGGCAAGTCGCGCGAGACGGGTATGACCCTGATCCCGTTGCAGCTGTACTTCTCCGACGGCCGCGCCAAGGTGGAGATCGCGCTGGCGAAGGGCAAGAAGGAGTACGACAAGCGCCACGCCCTGCGCGAGAAGCAGGACCAGCGTGAGGCGCAGCGCGCGATGTCCCTGCGCCGCAACCGCGAGTGAGGATCCGCGGTCAGGGCGTCAACCGCTGCGGCACCGCGGCGTAGTCCTGGCGTAGTCCACCCCTGCCGCGGTGCGGATCGGCGCCGCCACGGAAAGGCGAGGGCGGCAAGGAACAATGGGGACGACGTCACGCAGGTGCCGAACGCACGTCCCGTTTGGAGGCCCCCGGTGAGTGCCCGCGCCTCACTGCCAGAGGTCGACACCAACACGGTGCTCGGCAAGGTGGTGACGATCCTGTGGTCGTTCACCCCGGACGACCAGGAGGTGACGCTCGCGGAACTGGGGCGGCGCACCGGGCTGGCGAAGGGAACGCTCCACCGGGTCGTCAATGACCTCGTGGCGGTGCGACTCCTGGAGTGGACGGGCTCCGGATATCGCCTGAGCGGCATGATGTTCGAGCTCGGCATGAGAGCCTCTGTCGAGCGCCGCCTGCTCGAGGTGGCCACCCCGTTCATGCAAGACCTGTACGAGCGCACGCACGAGACGGTGCACCTCGGCGTCCCGGAAGACACCGAGGTGGTCTACGTCTCGAAGATCGGCGGGCACCGGCGAGCGATGTCGCCGTCCCGGATCGGCGGCAGAATGCCGCTGCACTGCACGGCGATAGGCAAGGTCCTGCTGGCCCACTCCTCGGCCGAGCTGCTGGACCAGGTCGTCGGTGCGAAGTTGCAACGCAGAACGCCCCGGACGATCACCGCGCCGGGCATCCTTCGCCGCCAGCTGGAGCGCGCCCGCGAGACCGGCGTCGCCTACGAGTACGAGGAGTCCGCTGTCGGCATCGTCTGCGTTGCAGCGCCCGTTCTCGACGCCAACGACGTTCCCATTGCGGCGGTCAGCGTCACCGGCGCCGTGACGAGCTTCAGGCCGGAGGCGCAGGCAGTCTCCGTCAAGGCGGCCGCCGCCGGGATCTCCGCCACGCTGGCGAGGCGCAGCCAGTTGGTCCGGCCGGCGGAGTGACTGGGTCATCGCATTCCACTCACCGGAACGTGGCGCTGGCGTCCACCTGCCGTAGACCGCACGCTTGAGCCACCGTAGACCTTCGAGGAAGCAGAGATGAGCCAGACCTCAACGAGTTCGACGCTTACGGCGGCGATCGACGCCGCCACCGCCCGGCTTCAGGCAGCGGTACGGGCCGGCGTGCCGTGCGCGCCGGTGCGCGACGTCCTCGGTGAGGAGGACGTCGCGCTGGCCTACCGCGTCCAGCAGGCACTCACCGACGCACGCCTTTCCACCGGTGCGCGAATCGTTGGTCGCAAGATCGGCCTGACGTCCCCGGCGGTTCAGCAGCAGCTGGGCGTCGACCAGCCGGACTTCGGCGTGCTGTTCGACGACATGGACGTCACCGACCTGCCCGAGGTCCCCAGCGCCAGACTGCTCCAGCCGAAGGTGGAGGCGGAGATCGCATTCGTCCTCGCCACCGACCTCGACGACCCTGATCTGGACGTCGCCGCGGTGCGTCGGACCGTCGACTACGCGGTCGCTTCACTGGAGATCGTCGACAGCCGGGTCGCCGAGTGGGACATCCGCATCACCGACACCGTGGCGGACAACGCCTCCAGTGGACTGTTCGTACTGGGCCAGAACCGCCTCTCCCTGAGCGAGTTCGAGCCAGCCGAGGTGACGATGGCGATGCACGTCAACGGCCGACTGGTCTCCGAGGGCCGGGGCGACGCGTGCCTCGGCGACCCCCTCAACGCCCTGCTGTGGCTCGCCGAGACCGCTCGCGACTTCGGGGAACCGCTGCGTGCGGGTCAGGTCGTCCTGTCCGGGGCGCTCGGACCCATGGCGCCAGTGTCACCAGGTGACCGGGTGCACGCCGAGATCAGCGGGCTCGGCGCCGTGAACGCGACCTTCTCGAGCAAGGAGCAGTGATGAGCAAGACCAAGGTGGCTGTGATCGGGTCGGGCAACATCGGCACGGACCTGATGTTCAAGATCATGCGTCTGTCCGACACGCTCGAAATGGGGGCCATGGTGGGTATCGACCCGGCGTCGGACGGGCTCGGCCGAGCCAAACGCCTCGGCGTCCCCACGACGCACGAAGGGGTGGACGGCCTCATCGCCCTCGAGGGTTTCGACGAGATCGAGATCGTCTTCGACGCGACGTCTGCTGCGGCCCACAAGGCCAACGCCGAGAAGCTCGCGCCGTACGGCAAGAAGCTCGTCGACCTGACTCCAGCGGCCATCGGTCCGTACGTGGTCCCGCCCGTCAACCTCGACGAGCAGCTCCGGAGCGACGTCACCAACGTCAACATGGTGACCTGTGGCGGTCAGGCGACGATCCCGATCGTTCACGCCATCTCCCGGGTCACGCCGGTCGCCTACGCCGAGATCGTCGCGTCGATCGCCTCGAAGTCGGCCGGCCCGGGCACTCGGGCGAACATCGACGAGTTCACCGAGACCACCTCCGCAGCCATCGAAACCGTCGGAGGCGCACGGCGTGGCAAGGCCGTCATCATCCTGAACCCGGCCGAGCCGCCGCTCATCACGCGCGCCACCGTCTTCGCGCTGGTCGGCGATGCCGACCACGAGGCCATCTCTCAGTCCGTGAAGGACATGGTCGAGAGCGTGGCCGAGTACGTGCCCGGCTACCGGCTGAAGCAGGAAGTGCAGTTCACGACCATCGCGGACGACGAGCCGGTGCACACGTTGCTTCCCGACGGCGTGGACAGGCCGACCACCCGGGTGAGTGTCTTCCTCGAGGTCGAGGGTGCCGCGCACTACCTGCCCGCCTACGCCGGCAACCTCGACATCATGACGTCCGCGGCGCTGCGCGCGGGTGAGGCGATCGCCCGGCGCCGGGCCGCATCCGAACCGGTCGCTGCCCGATGACGACGAACGCGCCCGAGACCACCGCGAGGACTGAAGACATGAAGGACACGACGGCACCGGTCGACCTGTACGTCCAGGACGTGACCCTCCGGGACGGGATGCACGCCGTTCGGCACCGCATCACCCCCGAGGACGTCGCCCGGATCGTCACCGCACTCGACGCGGCCGGCGTCGACGCCATCGAGGTGGCTCACGGCGACGGCCTGGCGGGCGGCAGCATCAACTACGGGCCGGGGTCCAACACCGACTGGGAGTGGATCGAGGCGGCCGCCGACAACATCAAGAACGCTACTCTCACAACGCTTCTCCTGCCTGGGATCGGGACGATCGCCGAGCTCGAGCACGCGTACAAGCTCGGCGTGCGCTCCGTCCGCATGGCCACGCACTGCACCGAGGCCGACGTCTCGGCCCAGCACATCAGCAAGGCTCGCGAGCTCGGCATGGACGTCGCCGGCTTCCTGATGATGAGCCACATGGCGCCCGCGGAGAAGCTCGCCGAGCAGGCGAAGCTGATGGAGTCCTACGGTGCGCACTGCGTCTACGTCACCGACTCCGGCGGCCGGCTCACCATGGATGGCGTCCGGCAACGGATCCGCGCCTATCGCGACGTGCTCGACCCCGAGACGCAGATCGGGATCCACGCGCACGAGAACCTGTCGCTTTCCGTGGCTAACTCCGTTGTGGCAGTGGAGGAGGGTGTGCGCCGCGTCGACGCCTCGCTAGCCGGTCACGGCGCGGGCGCCGGCAACTGCCCGATCGAGCCGTTCATCGCAGTGGCCAACATCTACGAGTGGAAGCACCGCTGCGACCTGTTCGCCCTGCAGGACGCTGCGGACGACATCGTCCGCCCGCTGCAGGACCGTCCGGTGCGCGTCGACCGCGAGACGCTGACCCTCGGCTACGCCGGCGTCTACTCCAGCTTCCTGCGTCACGCGGAGCGAGCCTCCAAGGAGTACGGCATCGACGTGCGGACGATCCTGCTCGAGGTGGGTCGCCGGAACCTCGTCGGCGGCCAGGAGGACATGATCGTGGACATCGCCCTCGATCTGGTCGCGGCCAGGTCAGCCGGGGAACCTGCCTGAGCCGCTGGTTGCTCACAGGACGTGGCGTTGACTGCCCAGGTGGTGGTTCTGGTGACGGAATCCGCCGCCTGGGCAGTCAAGGCAACCCCGCAGAGGCCGCTGGACGACGACACGCACTGACACTGCCGGCTCGCGTCGAGCACTGCCTGCGGTGGATCCTGGACCGATGACGGAGTTCTGGGAGGACAGGTACGCCGAGAAGGAGCAGATCTGGTCCGGTGAACCGAACTCGATCCTGGTCGAGGTCGTCTCGGCCCTGACACCGGGCCGGGCGCTCGACCTCGGATGCGGCGAAGGAGGCGACGCCGTCTGGCTCGCCGAACGCGGGTGGCGGGTGACCGGCGTCGACATCTCGGCAACGGCAGTGGGTCGGGCCGCCGCGATGGCGAAGGACCGCGGCGTGCCCCAGGACGACATCACCTGGGTCACCGCCGACCTCGCCACCTGGCAGCCGGCAGGGAGCTACGACCTGGTGTCTGCGTTCTACATGCACTCGCCGATCGAGTTCCCGCGGGACGCGGTACTGCGGCGGGCTGCCGAGGCGGTGGCGCCCGAAGGGCATCTGCTCATCGTCGGTCACGCCGGGTTCCCGCCGTGGGCGCACGCTCGCGAAGGGCACGAACACGACGAACACCACTTCCCCGGTCCGGGAGAGCAGATCGACAGCCTCGCACTGCGCGCCGGGGAGTGGGACACCGTGCTCGCCGAGCGTCGGCGCCGCGAGGTCACCGGCCCCGAGGGTCAGCGTGCCGACATCGACGACGTCGTGGTCCTCATGCGAAGGCGCTGACCCGGGACGACGCCCGGTCAGGGCACCGGTGTGCTGACAGTAAGCGCTTCGCTACTCGCGCATTCAGCCTGGCGCGAGTCGTAGGTCAGCAGGCCCCCCGCTTCGACGCTGAGGGCGCTGGCGAGATGAATGGCGTCAAGCGTGCGCAGGTAGGGGTAGGGCAAGCGACCAGCGAGCTGGAGTGTCGCCTCCGTAAGTCGCACCACGGTGAACGGTGTGGTGACAGGGGGCAGGCGCTCAGCACTGATCTCGAGCCGAAGCGCCAGGCGCCGCAGCTCCGTGACGGCCAGCGACGAGATGCAGAAGGAGTCTCCGGCGGCGCTTCTCTCGGCAAGATGACTGCGAAGCGCCGCGGACTCCGTCTCTTCGACCAACAACTTCGCCAAGGCGGAGGTGTCAACAGCGACGATCACAGCCCTGCCCGCAAGTCGTCCAAGACGCCGAGGACCTCCTGCGTGAGCTCAACGCCGGGGGGGAAGGACATCTGCTGAGACCCCTCGCGGAGTGTTAGTTCCTCAAGGGCGCTACGGGAAAGCGGGGCCAGCACGCCGACCGGCCGGCCATGACTTGTGACTCGGTAGGACCGGCCACGTTCAAGCCCGCGCATGACCTCGCCGGACTGGTTCCGCAGCTCCCTTTGAGTGATGGTCTCCACCGCAGGTAGCGTAGCACGCGCGTAGCACCTCATTGGCCGGACGAGCTATGCCGGCGCTATGGCCCGAACACCCTGGACGACGCACGCCTCGGCGAGCCGCGCGTCGTACGTCACGAAGCCCTCCAGGTCATCGCCCAGGGAGAGCGCGGAAGCGAGGTGCACCGCGTCGAGGCTCCGTATGGACGCAGGCTCCAGCCTGCCGGCCTCGTCAAGAACCGCAGGTGATAGCTGAAGCAGCGTGACGGCGTCCAGCACCGCTCTCGCGCGAACCGCAAGCTCTGCACGCGTGCGCCTCACCGCACGCATCAACTCGGTCCGAGCGAGGTCACTCGAGACCAGGAGTGGATCGTCCGATCTGGTCCACGTGTAAAGCGCGGGCGTCTCCGGCTCTGCTACAACGAACTTCACGAGTGCGGAGGTATCCACGTAGTACGCCACCGATCAAGCCACCGATCAGTATCGCTCGTCCTCGCGCATGGCCTCGAGCGCGTCCGAAAGGTCGGGGCCGGCAACCGGCGGCTCCAGGTCAGCCAGGCGTCGACGCGCAGGTCGCGCCAGACCGGCGTCCACGAGTTGCTCCAGTGGTGTGGCGGCGATGGGTGTCAGGCGCGCGACTGGTCGTCCGCGGTCCGTGATGGTTACGGACTCACCTGCGCCGACTCGAGCGACGACGGCGGAAGCATTCTGCTTGAGAGCCCTGATGCCGACCTCCTCAGTCATGTTCTACATTGTAGAACGTACGGGATCGGCTACCACTCAACACTGGGTACGGTCGCGCCACGGACGTCAACTTCAGCGACCAGGGGCACCTCGCGAGGTCGTTCACACAGGTGCCCGGACGCCGCCGGCCACGTACGAGCGCGACCTCTGACCCGAGCCAAGGACGCCGACACGCGAGTTGAGCAGGCGGCGCCTGGTGCGGGTCACCGAGGGGTTGGGAATGTCAGGTGCGGGGCCCGCGTTGACACCGGTAGCCTGAGGGCTAGCACCATGACAACTGCACAGGGGGTGACAGGTTTCGACGTCGGATGTCGAACTAGGGGAAGCGGGTCGAGAACGCGGAGTTATCTCGTTAACGCCCTCCGTAAACCAATAGGTGCCGATTCCAAGCGCACCGACTTCGCCCTCGCCGCCTGAGCGAGTAGCGAAGTCCGTCAGCCCGGGACTGCTCTCGGCCCGGTAGCTGGCGTCGACTAGAGAGCCACTGCTCTCAACCCACGTCGTCGGGGTTGAGGGGACTTCTAGACGACTGGGCCTGGCAGCGGCAACGCTCGCTATGACCGCTGGGGCCGAGCAGACCGAACTGCGAGCTGCACCCGGAGAAGCCCTAGGGGTACGACGACGGACGCGGGTTCGATTCCCGCCACCTCCACTGACTGACTGGGACTGACTGACGGAAACGAGGGGAGGGCTGCTACGCGGCGGCCCTCCCCTCGTTCCTGTTCGACCTTGTTCTGCTCGACCTTGTGCCCATTCATCCGGCGAGCGGTCCAGCAGGAAGGTGGACTATGGGTGCCTGCCCCTTGACGTGGATCGTCCCGCGCGACCGAAGTAAGAACTCAGGCCGAGTTCGGCAGCAACACGCTCCGTGACCTAGATCTGTCGTGAGCTGGTAGAACGCAGGGATCGCGGCGACGTTCCGCTTCACGTTCCCGGCGACCTTCCGGTAACCACCCTGCAACGTGAATGCCACTGCGGTGCAGTCACCACCCAACCAAAGTTCACTGCTGGTGGCGTTATCCGCGGCACATCCAGCACCGGCACCGCCACCGCACGGTGTCGGCCGACGACGGCCGCGCGTAGGCCAGGTACGTCACGACCCAGACGACTGAGAGAACGGCGATCAGCAGCGACCCGAAGATCAGGGTGGCGCAGCGCAGGCGCTCGTCCCGAGAGCCATACGGTCGTCCCCCGAGGGCGGCCAGTCGATCGACCAGAGCCACCAGGCGCGCCTGCCAACCGTGCCACCCAGAACCCCGGACGACGACCTGTAGGGCCACGGCTCGACTGTAGGGGGCGGCCGTCCCGCAGGTGGCTGCCTTCATGGTCTCCGCCAGCATGCCCCAGGCCAGTCGCGCGGTGCATCATGAGTGCACTACTCTGCACTCATGGATACGAGCACGGCCGCCCTGGCATCGGCCATCGGCGTGCGGATCAGGCAGGAGCGCCAAGGCCGGCGATGGACCCTGGACCGCCTCGCGGAGACGGCCGGTGTCAGTCGCCGGATGCTGGTCAACATCGAGCAGGGTGCTGCCAATCCGAGCGTTGGCACATTGCTGAGGATCAGCGGGGCTCTAGGCGTCGGGCTGCCCGCGCTGGTCGAGCCCACCGAACCGAAGCCTGTGCAGGTCACGCGCAAGGGTCAGGGGGCTGCCCTCTGGACCGGCGACGCGGGCGGGTCCGGCGTGCTGGTTGCCGGGACCGCACCGCCTGATGTCGTCGAGCTGTGGGACTGGACCCTCGGCCCAGGGGACCGACATGCCAGCGAAGCGCACCCGGACGGCACCAAGGAGCTGATGCAGGTGCACGCGGGGACGGTGAGCGTCCAGGTCGGCGATGACACGGTCACCCTGGACGCTGGGGATGCCTTGGCATTCCCCGGGGACGTCGCTCACTCGTACTCCAACAAGGCAGGGGAGTCTGCCAGGTTCTCGCTCGCGGTTTTCGAGCCAGGAGTCGGAGCCACATCTCGGTCGGAGGGGCTTCATGGCTGAGGTCGAGACGCTGAGGGATTTCCTCCGGGGCGCCCGCGTCGACCCTGCCGTGATGGAGCTGCGGCCGGACTACCGCGCGATACTGCTGGCGGTGGACGGGCTCGTCCCGGGACCGACTGACGAGGCGAGCGACGCGCTGCTGCAGGCGGCTGAACGGGCGGCACGCGAGGCGCTAAACGAGTGCGCACCAGAGGATCTGCCCCACGTCGCGGCATGGCGCGAGGCGTACCGGGCGTTCGGCGCCAAACCTCAGCGGACCCGCAACAGCCTGGAGGCGCTGCTCCGCCGGGCGACGTCAGGACTGCCGCGGGTGAACCGGCTCACTGACCTGTACAACGCGGTCTCAGTTCTGCACCAGATCCCGCTCGGTGGCGAAGACCTGCTGCTCTACGCCGGTCCTCCTCGACTCGTCCGCGCCACCGGGGAGGAGCCCTTTGACACAGTTGCCAACGGCGACACGGTGATCGAGCACCCAGAACCGGGCGAGGTGGTGTGGTGCGACGACAGCGGCGTCACGTGCCGGCGGTGGAACTGGCGTCAGGCACGGCGAACTCAGCTTCGCGAGGACACGACCACCGCGCTGTTCATCCTCGATGCGCTGCAACCGATCACCGACGAGGACTTGGACGCCGCGGCGCAAGAGCTCATCGACCACCTGGCGCGCCTCGGACCAGACGTGCACACCGAGATCCGCCTGATCCGGCCCGACACCCGCAAAGGCGATAACTGACATGCTTGTTCAGCCGTGGGATGCCGCACTCAACCCTGCCGAGTGGCAGGACTGGCTGCGCTCGACCGACCGGTTCGGCGTGCTGGCCGTCAACAACCTCGACCCGGCCCAGGCGCCCCTCGTGGTGCCCACGCACTTCACGATGTCGGGGGACGAGCTGCTGGTCCACCTCGCGCGGGTCAACCCCGTCTGGCCGCACCTGGAAGCGTCAGCCGAGGTGCGGCTCGTCGTGACCAGCGACTACGCGTACATCCCGGCGTACTGGCGCGGCAAGGACGGTGAACCGGCCGCGCACGGGGTTCCCACCAGCTACTACGCGGCGGTGCAGTTCCGTTGCCGCCCAACACTCGTTGACGACCCCGAGGGCAAAGCGGAGATCCTGACCTCCCAGCTCGCCGACTTCCAGCCTGAAGGCCGGCACGCCATTGTGGCGGTCGAGGAACCTCCGTACGGACGGATGCTTCCCGGTATCCGCGGCCTCCGGCTGGCGGTGCTGGATGTGGAGGCAAAGTTCAAGTACGACGACCACAAACCGGTCGAGCATCGGCAGCGAGTCATCGGCCACCTCGAGGAGCGGCACCGCGGCCTCGACCCCGGGGCCGCGAGACAGCAACGGCGATGCCTCGACGCGGTGGGAGACTGGCGGGCAGCGCGGGACCCGGTTTGATGGGGCGCGGGTCGCCAAGCGTCCCTCCATCGGCGCGGTCGTCTTTCTGGCGCTGGCCCGGCCGCCTTTGCGCGAGGTGCGTCGCCCCGATGTGCCGGTGCTGCTCGGACTGGGCGTCACGACAGGGTTGATGACCGTCGCCTTCCTGGCTGCAATCGAGCGGATTCCGCTGGGCACCGCCGTTGCGGTCGAGTTCCTCGGCCCGCTCACCTGTGGCCGCGCTTCGCAGCCACAGGACGAGAGCACTTCTGTGGCCAGCCGTCGCGTTGCTCGGCGTCGTCCTGATGACCCGGCCCTGTCGCGGTGACGTCCATGCCTGTCGCCGCCGCTACCAGTCCTCCCGTTCGCCCCGGAGATGCTGGCGCTGCGCCGCATGACGCAGATGGCCTTCGGGACCTGTATGGCACTCGAACCGGCGATCGGCGTTCTTCGCGGAGTGTTCGTCCTGCAGCAGCGGCCGTCGCCGCTCCAGATCGCCGGCATCGGGTCGTCGTTCTCGCAGGGGCCGCCGCTCAACGCGGTGGTCGACGTCCGGCTACCGCTCCCTGCCCAGCAGACCTGGTGGATCGGCTCAGTGCCTGACGCGGCGTCAGCCAGCGGCCGCCGCGTCCTTCCCGCTCGTCAGAGCAGTCGTGAACGCAGCGATCTTGGGGTGGACGGAGGCGCCACGGCGCACGGTCGTGAAGATCTGTCGTCTCGGACGACCGAGCAGCCGCCGGGCAACGACACCGGGACGATCGCCCGGGCCAGACAGGTCGGGAACGAGGGCTGCCGCCAGTCCGCGCTCAACGAGCCGCAAGTGGATCTGGAGGTCGGTCGTTGTGTAGCGCACGTCGGCCTCGAAGCCGGCCTGTCGGCACACCGCCGTTGCCCAGTCTCGGGCCGTGGTGCCGGGTGGCTCCATCACGAAGGGCCGTGACGCCAGCTCAGGCAACGATCGCTCGCTCCAGCCGGCCGAGGTGACCAGGCGCAACTCATCCGTGAGCAAGTCGGTCCGCTCCGTCTGGCGCGACCGTGGCAGTGGATGCCCCGGGTACTCCTCGCCGACAACGATGTCGAACTCACCGGCGACGAGCGCCGTCACCGCGACCTCCGGGTCCAGTTCGGTCACCTCGACCCGCAGGCCGGGGTGCTCCTGCTCCAGCTTCGCGAGTGCCTGGGGCACCAGGTTGAGGACGGCGGTCTGGAAGGCGGCCACTCGCAGCGTCCCGACGGTCTCATTCAATGATCGGGCGAGCGCAGCCTCGGCTCTTTCCATCTCCTCAAGCAGCACCTCGGTGTGCGCCACGAGCAGATCGGCCTGCGCCGTTAGCCGCACCCGCCGACCGGTGGGCTCCAGCAGTCGGACGCCGGCCTCCCTCTCCAGTGCCGCGAGCTGCTGGGAGACGGCCGACGGACTGTAGGACAGCGCCTCGGCCACGGCGGTGATGGTGCCTCGCCGGCGCAGTTCCCGGAGCAGCCGAAGACGTCGAAGGTCGAGCATGGCCACCTTTCGAAGCATCAGTTCTGCTTCAAGCTACAGTGCTCCTTTCCGCGCTGGACCTGTCGGGTTCTGCAGGTCACGATCGTCGGCATGACCTCCTGGTACTGCTCGCGCGTGGCACGCGACTGGAACGCGCCAGCGGGGCGAATCGGTGCTCACGCCTTCCACCGCTCGCTGCTCGGGTATGCGCCCACCCCGCTGTTGCCCGTGCCCGAGCTGGCGACCGAGCTCGGCGTAGGCCAGGTGCTGGTGAAGGACGAGTCGTCGAGGCTGGGGCTGCCGGCTTTCAAGGTGCTCGGCGCGTCCTGGGCGACCAGCAAGGTGCTGGAGCGGCGCCCCGGTGCGATGCTCGTCACCGCGACCGACGGCAACCATGGTCGCGCCGTGGCCCGGATGGCGGCGCACTTCGGTGTCAGGGCAACGGTTTTCGTGCCGCAGGTGATGCTTCCGGAGACCGCAGGCCTCATCGAGAGTGAGGGCGCAACAGTCGTCTGGGTGGACGGCGACTACGACGAAACCGTTCGCCGAGCCGCGGAGTTCGCAGAGGCCCAACCCGACCGGGCCCTGGTCCAGGACACCGCCTGGCACGGCTACGAGCAGGTGCCGGCATGGATCGTGGAGGGCTACCAGACACTGCTGGCGGAGGTGGACGCCGAGCTCGGCGGGCCGCCTGACCTCGTGGCGGTTCCCGTCGGGGTCGGTTCCCTGGCGGAGGCCGTGGTGCGGCACTACCGACGCCCGGACCTCGCCTCCGCCGCGCGGCCGAGCATCCTGTCGGTCGAGCCCGACACTGCTGCGTGCCTGCTCGCGAGCCTGACCGCTCGCCGTCCCGTGACTGTGGCGACCGACGCCACTGTGATGGCGGGCCTGAACTGCGGCACCGTCTCCAGCTCCGCCTGGCCTGTTCTGCGGGCCGGCTGCGACGCGGCCGTGGTGGTCACGGACGCCGAGGCGCTGCGCGCCGTCGGTGATCTGGAGCGGTTGGGCGTCTCCTCCGGACCGAGCGGTGCGGCAACGCTCGCCGGCGTCCGGGCTGTTCTGACTGACCCACAGCGACGAGCCGAGCTGGACCTCGAAACCGGCGCTGTCGTCGTCCTGCTGAGCACCGAGGGGAACCAGCAATGACGCGCGTGATCCGCGTATCAACCGTGACCGCCTATGGGCCACGCTGGGAGCTGAAGGAGATCGGTGCGTATGACGATGAGGCCACGGGGCTGCGAGGCGTGCGGCGGCTGGAGCTGTCCGACGCCGACGCCGAAGCCCGACGCCGGGTTGTCCAGTGGATGGTGGGGGCGGGGCTCGAGGTGCGTGTCGACCGCATCGGCAACGTCTACGCCACCCGCCCCGGTCGCGACCGGTCCCTTCCGTGTGTGCTCATGGGCTCGCACATCGACACCGTGGCAACCGGGGGAGCGTTCGACGGCACGCTCGGAGTCCTCGGCGGGATCGAGGTGATGCGGACCCTCAACGACGAGGCCATCGAGACTCTGCGCGATATCGAGGTCGGCTTCTTCACGGAAGAAGAAGGTGTCCGCTTCGGTATCGACATGCTCGGGTCGGCAGTGACGGCCGGGCGCATCCCCTTGAACCACGCCCACAAGCTGACTGACGACGACGGCAAGACGGTGAAGGAAGAGCTCGTCCGCATCGGCTTCGACGGTGAAGCGCACGAACTGCGCTCGATTTCGCACGCGTACATCGAGTGTCACATCGAGCAGGGGCCGATCCTCGCTGACGCGGGAGTGGACGTCGGCATCGTTGAAGGCGTTCAGTCGATCTCCTGGCAGCGGCTGACCATCCGTGGTGAGGCCTCGCATGCCGGCACGGCTCCGTTCGGGCAGTTGCGCGCCACTGTCGGCAACTTCTCTTCCCTATGTGCAGGTGATGTCGGGGGCTGGCCACGATGCACAGGAGATCTCGGCGATCTGCCCGACGGCAATGGCTTCCGTGGCCGGTGAGAACAGCGGCATCAGCCACACGCCGCGCGAGTACTCCGGCCCCGATGCGTGCGGAAACGGCATTGATGTCCTTGCCAACGCCGTCCTGCGGTTGGCGGACCAGCCGTGACCGCGAGCTTGGTCCGCGCGTACGACATGACGGTTCTCGACCTGCTCGACGTCCTGGTGCGCATCGACTCGGTTAATCCGGGCCTGGACCCGGGCGGCCCGGGCGAGGGTGACATCGCTGAGTTCGTCGCGAGATGGGGCAGCAGCGTCGGCTTGCGCGCTCAAGTCGTTGAGACGACGCCGGGGCGACCCAGCGTCCTCCTGCGCGGCGGGCGTGATGCGGGCGGTCGTCGGCTTCTGCTCTGTGGGCACCTCGACACAGTCGGTCTCGCCGGCAACGCGGACGCCGTCACGCCGCGTATCGACGGAGACCGGCTCTACGCGCGGGGCGCGTACGACATGAAGGCCGGCCTGGCCGCGGCACTCGTGGCGTGCCGGGACGCATGCGCGGCCGGTGTCGATGGCGAGGTCATCGTCGCTGCCGTTGCCGACGAGGAGCTGGCGAGTCTCGGAATCCAGGAGGTGCTTGCCCACCTGGACGCCGGGAGTATCGACGGCGCTGTCGTCACCGAGCCCACCGAGCGGCAGATCGGCACCGCCCACCGGGGCTTCGTCTGGTCGGAGGTGACCGTCACCGGTGTCGCTGCCCATGGCTCGAGGCCACACCTCGGCGCCGACGCGATCCTGGCCGCCGGGCACCTTCTCGTCGCGTTCGACGAGTTCGACCAGCAGCTCCGGAAGCGGCCTCACCCGTTCCTCGGGCCGGGCAACCTGCACGCGTCGCTGATCAGTGGTGGGACAGAGGAGTCGACGATTCCCGACCGGTGCGTGTTCACGGTGGAACGGCGCACCTTGCCCGGAGAGACGTTGGACTCCGTGGAGGCTGACGTTGCCGACGTACTGGAGAGCTGCCGTCCTGCCGATCCGCGCATCACGGTCGAGGCCCGTACCGCCCTGCACCGGCCGCCGATGCAGACACCTCTGTCCGCGCCCATAGCGCAGGCATTGCTGGCTGCAGCCGGCCCCGATACGGTCCTGGCGCCGATGTCGTACTGGGCTGACTCGGCTTTCATCTCGGCGGCAGGCATCCCGACAGTCCTGTACGGACCCGAGGGTGACGGGGCTCATGCCGACGTCGAGTGGGTCAGCATGTCGGGCACCTGCACGGCAGCCGCTGTCCTCACGCGGGTCGCGCGGGAGTTCTGCTCCTAGCCTGCCCTCAGGTATGGGTCTGCCGTGCTGCTCCTGCGTGAGCACGAAGCCATGAGGCGCCGTCGGAACCGAACGTTCCGGTCCGACGGCGCCTCACGGAAGGATGCGCAAACGTCAGGCGACGGCGTACTTCTTCGGGTCCGCGTCGAACATGGGGCCGCAGGCGTCGCAGCAGAGGTAGTAGGTCTTGCCCTCGTACTCGCGCACCAGCCCGGCGGCCTCGGCTTCGGCCTTCACCGTCATGCTGCCCGGCATCACGGGGCACTCCGCGAGCTCCTCGGCGGGGACGTCGGCAGCGGTGTGGCTGTGGCCGCCGTGGCTGTGGCCGCCGTGGTCGTGGCCGCCGTGGTCGTGACTGCCGTGGTCGTGGTGCTGGTGGCCGCCGTGGTCGTGCTCGTGGGCACCGTGGTCGTGCTCGTGGGCCATTGGTGTGCTCCTCGTGTCGTTGGCTTTTCGGTCGCGACCGGATGGGCCGCGCGCCATGGCCGTGCGCGCCGTGGCGCTGTGACTCACCGCAGTACCGATGGTGCTGCGGCGGTATGTCAGCATACCCCCCTATGGGTATCCGTTTGCAACGGAAGGGTGAGGGTGTGGGCGACAGCTCGGGCGTAGTTGTGGTTGGTGCCGGTGCTGCGGGCACCGCGGCGGTAGGTGCGTTGCGCGCGCAGGGCTACGACGGCGCCATCACTGTGGTCACCGCCGAGCCCGGACCGCCCTACAACCGCACCACGGTGAGCAAGGGGTTGCTCAAGGGCCAGTTCGGCGTCGACGCCGTCGTCCTGCCCGAAGCGGCCACACCTGGAATCGCGTGGCGGGAGGCCGACCCGGCGATCTCGCTCGACCCGGTTGCGCGCCGGCTGACCTTGGCGGCAGGGGCGGAGCTGCGCTGGGACGCCCTCATCGTCGCCACCGGCGCGGCCCCCCGTAGGTGGACCGGGCCGGCGGATCCGACCGCGCGCGAGCGCATCTTGACCCTGCACACCGCCGCCGACGCACGTCGCCTGCGCACCCTCGGCGGCCTTGAGGGACCCTCGGCTCGACCAGGACGGGTGGCGGTGCTGGGCGGCGGCATCATCGCCCTGGAGGCCGCCGGTGTCCTGCACGCAGCCGGTGCCGACGTCACCGTGGTGAGCCGGACGGAGAACTCGATGAGCCGCCACGTTGGTTCGACAGTGGGCGCGTGGGTCGCCGAGAGGCACCGCCGCCACGTCCGCTACGTCACAGGCGCCACCCTCGCCGGGGCCACGCTGGCGGACGAGGGTCTGCGGCTGGAGCTGACGGCCGGGCAGGTGCTCGACGTCGACGTGGCCGTCCTCGCGCACGGCACGGAGCCCGCGGTGGCGTGGCTGGCCGGCAGTGGCCTGCCCGCCACGGACGGCATCGCCGTCGACGCCCGGTTCCGGGTGCACCGCGCGACCGGCGTGTACGCCGCCGGTGACGTCGCCCGGATCCTCGGCCCGGACGGCCGCGGCAGGCGGGCGGGACACTGGACGCTCGCCGTCGAACAGGGCAGGCACGCCGCCCGGACCGTCCTGTTCGACCTGGGCGTGGCGGCCGCGGAGCCCGATCCGTTCGACGTCCAGCCCACGTTCACCAGCGACGCCTACGGCACCCGCCTGACCGTCATCGGTGACCCGGGGACCGCTACGACTGAGACGGTGCTGGAGGGGGACCCGGCCGGCGACGCCTTCACGGTCGCCGGCCTGGACGCCGCCGGCGGCGTCGTCAGTGCTGTCGGCGTCGGCCCCGCCCTTACCGCGCTGCGCCTGAAAGAGGCGGTCCGCCGGGGCGAGCAGCTCGCGCAGGTGACGGCGGATCAACGATCCAGGTGAGCGTAGGTCGCCTTGGTCCTCCGGCTTATTCGTAGAGAGCGCTAGAGTGCTGAACAGCGGCCCGACGGGCTTCCGGCTGATGACACGGACATGCCCCCACCCGCACACGAACACGTTCGTGCTGCCCAGGGGGAGCTTCCGTGACGCTCATCCGGCGGTCCGCCGCGAGCCTCGCCGCCGAGTTCGCAGTCGGCGAGTCGATCGTCGAGCAGATGGTGGTGCAGATGCTGCACCGGATGGGGCATCCGCCCGCGGAGAGCGAGATCAACTCCTGGCGCCGCTCGCTGCCCGTGCTCGCTCGTGACCTTATAGAAGCGGGGCTCGGCAACGTCGAGGTGCTCATCGAGCACCACCTACCGCTGACCAGTCAACGGGCTGACGCAGTCCTCGCCGGCGCACACCCCGATACAGGGGCGGCCTCATACGTGGTCGTCGAATTGAAGCAGTGGAGCGCTGCGCGACGTTTCGAAGGCAATGCCGATTTGGTGGAAGTGCCTGGCCTTCCAGGCGGCCCGCGCCTGCACCCGGTGAAGCAGGTGCGCGGGTACTGCCAGTACATCCTCGACTTCACGCGCTTCCTCGAGGACCAGCCGGACGCGTTGGCCGGCGTGGCTTATCTGCACAATGCGACGGAGCCGGAGCTCGTTGCCGAGCTCGCGTCCTACCCTATGGACTCGCATGGAAGGCTTTTCACCAGTGCGACGCGCGGTGCACTGCTGGGATTCCTGAGACAACGACTCTCGCCCGACGCTCCCGGCAGTCCGTTTGCCGACGCACTCATCCAGTCGAAGGTGGCACCGTCGGTCCAACTGCTGAAAGTAGCCGCCGACGAAGTTCGTGACCGGGAGCAGTTCAAGCTGCTCGGGAACCAGCAGTTGGCAGTCGACCTCGTGCTTCATGAGGTCGAACAGGCACGACGCTCGGATCGCAAGCGGGTGATCGTCGTGACCGGTGGGCCGGGCAGCGGGAAGAGCGTTATTGCCTTGTCGCTGCTCGGTGAGCTCGCCAGACAGGGCCGATCGGTTCTTCACGCCACGGGTTCCCGGTCCTTCACCCAGACCCTTCGCCAGGTGGCGGGGCGGCGTGCCCCGAGAGTGAAGAGCCTGTTCAAGTACTTCAACCAGTTCATGGCTGCCGAGAAGAACGGACTTGACGTCCTCATCCTCGATGAGGCGCACCGGATCAGGCAGACGTCCGTGGACCGCTACACGCGCGCTGAGCTGCGGACCGACCGGCCTCAGGTGGACGAACTCATCTCGGCCGCCCGGGTGCCGGTCTTCCTGCTGGACGAGCACCAGGTCGTTCGACCGGGGGAGATGGGTTCGTTGGAGCAGATCCGGGCACACACGGAGTCCCTTGGCCTCGACCTTCTTGCCGTGCCGCTACCCAGTCAGTTCAGGTGCGGCGGCAGCGAAGAGTACGTCCACTGGGTGCACCGCCTGCTCGGGCTCGCGGAGAACGAGGGCCCCACCGACTGGGACGGCGACCCGCAGATGGAGCTCCTGGTCGCCGACTCACCCGAGCATCTCGAGGCCTTCCTCTCTCAGAAGCGGGACGAGGGGTACTCGGCGCGGATCAGCGCAGGGTACTGCTGGTCATGGAGTGACCCCACACCAGAAGGCACGCTGGCGCCTGACGTTCGGATCGGCGGTTGGGCAAGGCCGTGGAACGTCAAGGGGGATCGTCGAGTTGGAGACGCCCCACCGGCGCCCCTGTGGGCCACCGACGATGCAGGCTTCGGCCAGGTGGGCTGCGTGTACACGGCGCAAGGTTTCGAGTACGACTGGAGTGGGGTCATCATCGGGCCCGACCTCGTGTGGAGGGACAACCGACTGACGAGCATCCGGTCGGCGAACAAGGACCCGGACTTCGCGCCTCGCAGGCGCGTTTCAGATCAGGACTTCGACCGGCTTGTGCGCAACGTCTACAAAGTCCTGCTCACGCGCGGCATGGTGGGGACAGTGCTGTACTCCACGGACTACGACACTCAACAGGCACTGAAGGCACTGGTGGGCCGCACGACCAGCTCCTTGTCGGCGTCCTCCTGATGCTCAGGGCTGGGTGACCCTCCCTACCCTGTGGAGCGACAGGGTGTACACACACGCCGTCAGAGCGACAGCACCGCCAGTGCCGCATTGACGATCGAACCCGGATTCAGGTCGTGCGCGCGGTACAGCTCCGCGACCGTCCCGGACTGGCCGAACGCGTCGACCCCGAGGCTGACCGCCGGCATCCCGAGAGCCGAACCCAACCAGCTCAGGCTGTGCGACGCCGCATCGTGCACCGTCACGATCGGAGCCCGGTGAGGGAAGATCGTCCGCAGCGCGCCCGGCACGCTTGGCGTGGTTGCCGTCCGGATGCCCTGACGAGCCGTCCGCTGCCACGCCGCATACAAACGGTCAGCGGACGTGATGTCGACGACGTGCGCCGCCACGCCCTCCTCGGCCAGCTCGGCAGCCGCCGCCAGCACCTCGGGCATGACCGCTCCACTGGCGACCATATGCACGGTCGGTGCGCCTTGCGAAGCGAGCGAGTCGGCGTCCACGAGGCGATATCCACCAGCCAGCACATGCCGGCGAATCACCGCGTCTCCCAACCGGTCTCGTGCTTCCCGGAACGGCGCCTGGTCAATCGCCCGAGTCGTCAGACGGAAGTAGAACGAGCCGTCCTCGAAGTGGATGTCCGGCTGGGGCTCGGCGTTCGCCAGGGCGATGGAGCGGACGGCGTCACAGAGCAGCCAGTCGAGGGCCACGCCGTACGCGGGCTCCATGAAGGTGACGTTCGGCAGCTCCAACCCGACCGACGGCGTGATCGTCGACTGGTGCGCGCCGCCCTCCGGAGCAAGCGTCACCCCCGACGGCGTACCCGCAACGACGAACCGCGCACCGGAGTAGACGCTGTAGATGAACGCGTCCAGTCCACGCAGCACGAACGGGTCATACACGGTGCCGATGGGGATGAGCGGCTGGTCCGACAGGTCCCACGAGAGGCCCAGCTGACCGAGCAGCAGGAACAGGTTCATCTCGCTGATCCCCAGCGGGATGTGGTGGCCCTGCGGTCCTTCCACCCACTTCAGCGCCGGGTCCTGTGACCACTCCTGCCGCGGCTCCGGGCTGAAGATGCCGGCTCGGTTGATGAACCCGGCGAGGTTCGTGGACGTCGCAACGTCCGGTGCGGTCGTCACCAGGTAGGGCGCGACCTCCGGATCCCGGGACAATCCCACGACGATGCGACCGAACGCCTCCTGCGTCGACAAGGGCTTCGCCGCCCGCAGTCCCGTATCAGCGGGGACGACGACAGCCGGCCGGGCGGTCCGGCTCGGCCTGGTCAGGTGGGCGCGACGCCTCTCCACCCAGGCGCCGGCGTCGCTGAGCGGGTCGAAGCCGTCCCACTCGGACTGCTCGTCCAGCCCCAGGTCCGTTCTCATTTCTGCGATCTGGGCCGGAATCAGCAGCGCGGAGTGGTTGCGCGGGTTGCCGGCGATCGGCAGCCCCCAGCCCTTGACCGTGTAGGCGAAAACGACACTCGGCCGGTCGGTGACGGCGTCGCACTGCGCGAACGCCTCCAGCACGCTCACCATGTCGTGCCCGGCGAGGTCGGTGACGAGCGTGAAGACGGCCTCGTCGTCCATGTCCTCCAAGAAGTCGCGGACGGCGTCCGGGGCGTCCCGCATGAAGCGGTCACGGCCCAGGGCCGGGTCCTGGCCGAACACCGACTGGTACTGCTCGT
Source organism: Actinomycetales bacterium (assembly GCA_030149025.1). Taxonomy (GTDB): domain Bacteria; phylum Actinomycetota; class Actinomycetes; order Actinomycetales; family BWSM-131; genus BWSM-131. The sequence goes on from JASBSH010000218.1 coordinate 20,776, forward strand.
TCGGCATCTCGTCGATCCAGCGGCGCAGCGCGTCGCCCCCGGGCCTGGCGAAGGCCTCGTGCAGCCGGCGTCCGTACTTCAGGTCGACGACGTGCCAGCCCGCGGCCCGGAACCTCTGCGACCACTGCTCGATGCGGATGCCGGGGACGACCCGGTCGAGTGACTGGCGGTTGAAGTCCACCACCCAGAGCACGTTGCCCAGTCCCTCGGTCGAGCTGTCGGCGACGGCCTCCCAGATGTTGCCCTCGTCGAGCTCGGCATCGCCGAGCAGCGCGACGAACCGGCTGCGCGGCCGCTCCCCGAAGTGCGCGTCCACGTACCGCCGTGTCGTGGCCGCGAAGAGGGGAGCGGCGACTCCCAGGCCCACCGAACCGGTCGAGAAGTCAACGGGGTCAGGGTCTTTCGTCCGGCTCGGGTAGGACTGCAGGCCACCGAACGCCCGCAAGGTCGGCAGGTACTTGCGGTCGAGGTTGCCCAGCAGGTACTGGATGGCGTGGAACACGGGGGAGGCGTGCGGTTTCACGCTCACCCGGTCGGCGGCGTCCAGATGCGCGAACCACAGTGCCGTCATGACGGTCACGAGGCTCGCGCTGGAGGCTTGGTGACCGCCCACCTTCACACCGTCACCGGTGTCGCGGTCGTGGTTGGCGGCGTCCACGATCCGGGTGGCGAGCCACAGCACCTTCTCCTGAATCTCCTCCAGCGTCTTGATGTCCGGCGGGGTGCTGGAGGGCTGCGACGTCATATCTGCCTCAGTTGTCGAAGATGCCGCTGTATGCGTTGAGGGCCGGCTGGCCGCCGAGGTGAGCGTAGAGGACGTTCGAGTCCTTGCCGATCTCGCCATTCGAGACCAGATCGATGAGCCCGGCCATGGACTTCCCTTCGTAGACCGGGTCGATGATCATGCCCTCGAGCCGGCCGGACAGTCGGATCGCCTCGACCGTCGACTCGACGGGGATGCCGTAGTAGTCACCGGCCCAACCCTCCAGCACCTGGATCTCGTCGTCGCGCAGATCGCGCTCGAGGCCGATGAGCTTGGCCGTGTTGCGGGCGATGCGGCTGACCTGTTCCCGGGTCTTCTCGATGGTTGCCGAGGCATCGATGCCGATGACGCGGCGCGGGCGGCCGCCAGCGTCCTCCAGGGCGGCGAAGCCGGCGATCATGCAGGCGTGCGTGGAGCCGGTGACGGTGCAGACGATGATCGTGTCGAAGAAGACGCCGAGACGCTTCTCCTGCTCGGCGACCTCGTAGGCTCAGTTCGCGAAGCCCAGCCCACCGAGCCTGTGCTCGGACGCGCCGGCGGGGATCGGGTAGGGCTTGCCACCGGCCGCCCTCACCTCGTCGATCGCGTCCTGCCACGACTGCCGGACGCCGATGTCGAAGCCGGACGGGTCGAGCCGGACGTCGGCGCCCATGATCCGTGAGAGCAGGATGTTGCCCACCTTGTCGTTGACCGGGTCGTCCCAGTCGACCCAGCGCTCCTGGACCAGGCGGACCTTCAGGCCCAGCTTGGCGCCCACGGCTGCGACCTGTCGGGTGTGGTTGGACTGGTACCCGCCGATGGACACGAGTGTGTCGGCGCCGCATGCGAGCACGTCGGGGACGATGTACTCGAGCTTGCGCGTCTTGTTGCCGCCGAAGGCGAGCCCCGAGCTCACGTCCTCTCGCTTGGCCCAGATCTGCGCGCCGCCGAGGTGCTCGGTCAGCCTGTCCAGGCGGTGGACCGGGCTCGGCCCGAACGTCAGGGGGTACCGGTCGAAGTCGGTGATGGGCATGGGCTTCTCCTGGAACGGGCCGGTGTAGACCGGCGTCATGGTGACCGGGTCAGCCGGCCTGCTGGTCGTCGTCCTGCCCCTCGTCAGCTGCCAGGTCGACGAGAGGTAGCAGCGTCCGCCAGTTCTCCCGGGCGGCGAGCGCCGCCGCCTCGGCGTCGCCGGCGGCGCAGAAGGTGATGATCTGCTCGTGCAGGGCGATCGAGCCCCTGCCGTCCAGACTGGAGAACCGCATCCGCTCCAGACGACGCAGCACGGCTGTCACCTGCTCCAGGACGTTGCGGATCACCGGGTTGGCGCTCGCGTTCACCGCTACCGCATGGAACTCGTCGTCCGCCTGCAGTGCTGCTTCCGCGTCCTGCGCGTCCATGGCCGTGGTGAACCGCTCGTTCGCCTCACGCATGGCCTCGATATCACTCGCCGACAGGTTCGGCACGGCCTCACGGACGGCGAGCTCGTGCAGCGCTGCGGCCACCCCCTGTGCGGCACGTGCCTCCCGCACGTCGACGGGGCTGACGATCGTGTACCGGCCGGGTTTGGTCTGGACCAGACCCGCCCGTTCGAGGCGGCTGATCGCCTCCCGGATCGGGGTCCTGCTGACGCCCAGCCACCGGCTCAGCTCTGCGTCGTTCAGCCGTTCCCCGGGCGCCAGGGTGCCGTCCACGATGGCGTCGCGGAGGGCGGTATACGCGTCGTCGCGAAGCAACGACCTCGCGACAAGACCGTGGCTTGTTGGCAGCGGCATGCAAAATATTGCACTCCACGTGTGCGAGCGTGTCAAGGGCCGCGCCCGCTGAGAAGCCACGCTTGCGGCGGCTGTCGGCTCGGTCCGCCAGACCGAGGGTCCGGGCGTACGGTGGCAACAGAAAACACAAGAGGATGGCAGCGTGATTCCCAGTGAGCCGTTGGCCTGAGCGGCGTCCCGGCGTAGTGGTGGCGCTTCACGACAACGCCGAGGAGAAGTGGCATGAAGCTAGGACTGCACATCGCGGACTTCACCTGGGACGGCGGCCCGAGCGAGATGCGCAAGCACCTGGGCAACGTCGCCACGCGCGCTGACCAAGCCGGGTACGACCGC
>JASBSH010000221.1 GCA_030149025.1 Actinomycetales bacterium
GCGTCGGCGATGACCGAGGTGAGGCCGTCGCCCTTGAGCGCCTCGCGCTGGGCGCGGTCCCAGGCGCCGACCGGGAAGAGGGTCGGGTCGGGCTGGCCGACGACGAAGGGATAGGGAACGGCGCTCCACGCCGGGTCGCGCCGGACGGGGGCGGGAGGGTCGGCGGGCAGGCGCCTGCTCCAGTCGACCTTCTCGGCCGGCCGCTGGGGAACGCGACGGGACGCGCGGAGCCGCACGACGGCGTCCGAGGAGACGTAGAGCCCGCGCCGGGGAACCGTTTCGATCAGCCCCTGCCCGAGCAGGTGGTCGTACGCGGACAGGACCGTGTTGCGGGAGACGCCGAGCCCCTCGGCCAGGCGGCGCGTCGACGGCAGGGGCCGCTCGTCGTAGTGGCCGGCGGCGATGGCGTCCTCGAGGCCGGTGATGATCTGCTCGTACAGCGGGGTGGGCGCGTTTGGGTCGATCGGCAGCAGGAACTCGTTCACGGCACCCCCAACAAGCTCAGCGTGCTGGACGCGCTGGTACCACGCTGAGACCCGGCGGTGGATCTGTACCCGTCGGCGAGGTCACGCAACGCTGGTCAGACGGGGAGTCTCGCACGCCAGCAGGGACGGCTCGTTCGGCGGTATGTGCCAGCAGTGGAGGACTTGGATGAGCGGGAAGCGGATCGCGCTTCTGCCGGGGGACGGCGTCGGGCCGGAGGTCACCGCGCAGGCCGTGAAGGCGTGCGAGGCGGCGGCGAAGCGGTTCGGCTTCGAGCTGGACTGGACCGAGTACGAGCTCGGCGCCGACTACTGGCGGATCACCGGCCAGGTCATCCCTGCCGAGATCGAGGCGGAGCTGGCGAGGGCGGACGCGATCCTGTTCGGCGCGGTCGGTGACCCGTCGGTGCCACCGGGTGTGCTGGAGCGCGGGCTGGTCATCCACCTGCGAACGGCGTTCGACCAGTACGTGAACCTGCGGCCGGTGCGGCTGCTGCCGGGTGTGCCGACGCCGATCCGGGGACTGCAGCCCGACGACTGCGACCTGGTGATCCTGCGAGAGAACACCGAGGGTGCGTACGTGGGCACCGGCGGGTTCGTGCACCGCGGCAGCGAGAACGAGATCGCGACGCAGGAGTCCATCAACACGCGTAAGGGCGTCGAACGGTTGGTGCGTCACGGTTTCCGGATGGCGATGGAGCGGCGTAAGCACGTGACGTTGGTGCACAAGTCGAACATCCTGACGTTCGCGGGCGACCTGTGGCAGCGCACGTTCGACTCGGTCGCGGCAGACTACCCCGACGTGACAACGGATTACGTCCACGTGGACGCCATGTGCCTGTACCTGGTGACGGAGCCGCAGCGCTTCGACGTCGTCGTGACCGACAACCTGTTCGGCGACATCATCACCGACCTCGGCGCCGCGGTGCAGGGCGGTCTGGGCTTGGCGGCGAGCGGCAACCTCAACCCGGACCACACCGCGCCCAGCATGTTCGAGCCGGTGCACGGTTCGGCGCCCGACATCGCCGGGCGCGGGTGGGCCAACCCGGCGGGTTCGATCCTTTCCGCTGCGCTGATGCTCGAGCATCTCGGCTACCGCGACGCTGCCGTCGCGCTCGAGGACGGTGTGCGGGCGGTGATGCCGACTTTGGGGGCGCTCCGTGGGCCCGAGATGGGGATGTCGACCGAGGACATCGGCGACGCAGTCGCCGCGCACATCAGCGAGGCCCCCACCCACTCGTGATCTTGCAGTTCTGCACGCAACCCCTTGGCTGGTGGTCGCGCGCTTCCGCGGCGCCGGGCTGGTGATTCATGCTGTCGCGCAAGACCAGAGCTGGGTCGACGACACGGAGGTCCGCAGGGATCTTCCGCCTGCAGTCACGTAGCGATGAGGGTGTCGGGCGCCTTCACCACTTGTCCGCAGGAGGTGCCAACACTCTCCCAGCTGATGC
>JASBSH010000224.1 GCA_030149025.1 Actinomycetales bacterium
GGCGGTGCAGGGCCGCGGCGCCGGTCAGCAGCTTGGTGACTGACGCCGGTTCGCGTGGTGTCCCGGCCGCGAGGGAGTAGAGCGTCTGGCCGGTCAACGCGTCGACGACGGACGCCGACACCTGCTTGCCCAGCGCGGGTACGGCCAGCAGGGGACCCAGCTCGGACGCCATCACGGGTGGTGACGGCACCGGTGCGGCGCGTGCGTCGACCGATGCAAGGACGTCCGGCACGTCTGTCGGGACGACTGCGCCCGGCGCGGTGGGGAACCGTGGGGGTGGCGTGGGGCGGGGTGCCGCCGTCAGGGGCCCGGGCGCGACGTCGTAGACGTCGGCCGTCGCGTAGCCTGCGGCCCCGGCGAGCAACAGGGCCAGGACGGCACTGGTGACGCGCCTGCGTCGCCGTCCTGCCATCGCCCGCCCCTTGTCCCCTGTTCGGTCTGGTGGACACTAGCCTCCGGCACCGACAAGATCTGCGACCGGGAGACACCGATGGAGTTCGACGTCACGATCGAGATCCCCAAGGGGACCCGCAACAAGTACGAGGTCGATCACGCAACCGGTCGGATGCGGCTGGACCGCACCCTGTTCACCGCCACCCACTACCCCGCCGACTACGGCTTCATCGAGAACACCCTCGGCGAGGACGGCGACCCGCTGGACGCGCTCGTGCTGCTCGACGAGCCGACCTTCCCCGGATGCCTGATCCGGTGCCGGACGATCGGCCTGTTCCACATGCGGGACGAGGCCGGCGGTGACGACAAGATCATGTGCATCCCGGTCGGCGACCCCCGGCTCGAGCACATGAAGGACCTCGAGGACATGGCCAACTTCTACCGCCTGGAGATCCAGCACTTCTTCGAGGTCTACAAGGACCTCGAGCCCGGCAAGTCGGTCGAGGGTGCTCACTGGGCAGGCCGGAGCGAGGCCGAGAAGGAGATCCGGGCTTCGTTCGAGCGGGCGAAGGCGAACGGCCACTGACGCCTCGCCGCCCTGCCGAGCCCCGGCCGTCGACACACAGATCGTGATCATGGGATCCCGCCACCTTCCCCCGGTGGCGGGATCCCGTGCTCAGCTGATCAGCTTCAGTGCTGAGTGACCGGGCGGCTCAGGGCCGGGTCCTTCTCCGGGGACCTCGCCCCCGGGTCGCCATCCACGGCGGCTGCGATGGCGCCGCCGGCCGCGTGCTCGGGGTCGGCACGGACCTGCTGCTCGACGCGCTGCTGCAGCCCGCTGCGGGTACCGAGCGGCTTGGCCGGCATGAAGGCGATGGCGATGACGGCGACCAGTCCCAGGGGCACCGACACGAGGAACAGCTCCGCCACGCCCCGGCCGTACGCGTGCTCGACAACCGCCCTGATCGCTGGGGGCAGAGCTCCGGGATCCGGTACCGACGTCGCCCCGCCGCCCATCGCCGAGGCGGGAACACCCAGCCTCGCCAGGCCTTCGGTGACGAGCGTCGTGACGCGGGAGCCGAGCACCGCACCCAGCGCCGCGACCCCGACCGCCCCGCCGAGGCTCCGGAAGAACGTGACGACCGCGGTCGCCGCGCCCATGTCGCGGATGGGGACGGTGTTCTGGGTGGCGAGCACCAGGTTCTGCAGCGAGGCGCCCATACCGGTGCCGACCAAAGCCATGTAGGCGGCGACGTAGGGGTACGGCGTGTCCTCCCGTATGGTGCCGAGCAGCGCCATCCCCACGGTCATGGTCACCGCTCCGCCGATCATGAAGCCCTTGTAGCGACCGGTGCGGCTCACCAGCGCTCCGATGACCGTCGAGGCGACCAGCGAGCCGAGCACCAGGGGCGCCGTCATCAGGCCGGACTCGGTCGGCGTCTTGCCGCGGGCCAGCTGCAGGTACTGGGCCAGGAACACCGTGGCACCGAACATGACGACACCGACGCCCGCACTGCCGATCACGGAGGTGACGACCGTCCGGTTCCGGAACAGGTGCAGCGGGATCATCGGCTCGTCCGACCGCGCCTCGACCCATACGGCGAAGGCGAGCAGGGCGAGCGCGCCGACCACCATGGCGGCGGTCTGCCAGGACACCCAGGGGAAGGACTGGCCCGCAACGGACACCCAGATCAGCAGCAGGCTGACGCCTGCGGAGATGAGGACGGCGCCAGGCACGTCGAGCCGGACCCGCCGGCCCGGCAGCGGCGCCAGGTGCAGTGTCCGCTGCAGGACGATGATCGAGAGCGCCGCGAGCGGCACGCCGACGTAGAAGTTCCAGCGCCAGCCGACCGTGTCGGTCAGCACGCCGCCGAGCAGCGGGCCGCCGACGGTGCCCACCGACACGACGGCGCCGAAGATGCCCATGTAGCGGCCACGCTCGCGTGGGCTGATGAGGTCCGCGAGGACGACCGTCGCGAGCGCCAGGACGCCGCCTCCGCCAAGACCCTGCAGGACGCGGAAGCCGATGAGCCAGCCGCTGTTGGGTGACAGCCCGGCGAGGGCCGAGGCGGCCACGAACACCAGCAGCGAGACCTGCAGGAGCACCTTGCGGGACGTGAGGTCGGCCAGCTTCCCCCAGATCGGCGTGCTGACCGTCGTGGCGAGCAGGCTCGCGGTCACCACCCACGTGTAAGCGGTCTGGGTGCCGCCCAGGTCGTGGATGATCACGGGCAGGGAGGAACCGACGACCGTCATGGAGATGACGGTGGTGAGCATCCCGAGCATGAGCCCGGACATGGCGACGAGAACCTCGCGACGCGGCGTCGACGAGCTGCTCACGCGCTCACCCCCTCGGTCTCGAGATCGGCACTGAGGCGACGCAGACCGGCAACCAGGCCCTGCAGGTCCTCGACCGCCCATCCGGACAGGGCCTGCGCCCACCTGTCCACGACCGCGTCGCGCAGGTCGTCGAGCTGACCATGTCCGGCCGGGCTGAGGACCACCAGGCAGGAGCGCCCGTCAGCAGGGTCCGGAACGCGGGCCACGAAGCCCTCCTTCTCGAGCTGGCTGACCTGCCGGCTCGTCACGGAGGCGTCGACCCGCGCCATCTCGGCGAGCGCGCCGAGGCGCACCGGCCCGGAACGTTCGACCCGCGCCAGCAGGCCCAGCCCGGCGAGGGAGCCGACGTCCGGGAGGAGCCTGTGGAGCTCGCGACGGAGGGCCGAGACTCCCCTCAGCTCCTCCACCAGATCGATGATCACCTGTCTTTCGGTGGCGGTCGCCCGCTCCGCTGTTCCCTGCACGAATGACCTTTCCAAGAAACTTGCCTGCGGCAACTATATGGAGAACTGGTTGCTGCAGGCAACTTGTTCCCTGCGCGCCCCTTGCCGGTGATCATGAAATCCCGGCTCACCTTGCGAACCGAGATTTCATGATCACGACATGGAGGGGGCGGCGGGGTAAGACGGCCGGAGCCGACGACACCATCAGCCGTGCAGAGATCAGCCGTGCAGGGAGTTGAAGCGGCGCAGCAGCTCCGCGAGCGTTCTCAGGTCCCCCGGCTCCCACTCCGCCAGCATCTGGCGGAACCGCCGGTGACGGGCGGCCCGGGCCGCATCCAGCCGCTGGGCACCGAGCTGGCTCAGCCGGACCACCTGCGCGCGGGCGTCGTCCGGATCGTCCACGCGGTCGACGAGGCCGAGGTCGTGCAGCTGGGCGAGCTGCCTGGACACCGTCGCCTTGCCCACGCCGAAGTAGGAGGCCAGCTGGGTGAGGCGGTCGCCCCCGGTCTCCGACAGCCGGACGAGCATCGCGTACGCGGCCGGCTCCACGTCGGGATGGACAGCCCTCGCGACCTGCGCGCTGAAGCCCCGGGAGCGGCGCAGCAGCACGGCGAGCTCGTGTTCCAGCTCGACGATGGGGTCGCCCCGCACCGCTTCCCCCCGTGTCTCCCGCACCCGGTCACCCACGCCTCGAGGCTATTCGTTGCCCGGTCCGCGAGGCATGCTGGTGATCGTTACTCATCCCCCAAGGAGTGCCAGTGAGCCAGCAGAGCAGCCCCAACCAGGTCAGGGACGTCGTCGTCGTGGGCGGCGGCCTCGCCGGCGCCAAGACCGTCGAGGCACTACGGAAGCAGGGGTACGACGGCAGCCTCGTCCTGCTGGCGGCCGAGGACGAGGTCCCCTACGACCGCCCGCCGCTTTCGAAGGAGTACCTGCAGGGCAAGAAGGATCAGGACGAGATCCGGGTCCTGTCCCGCGACTGGTATTCCGAGCAAGCCGTGGACCTGCGGCTGGCGACGACGGTCACAGCGCTCGACCTCGACTCCCACCGTGTCGTCCTGTCCTCGGGCGAGCACCTGCCCTTCGACCGGCTGCTGCTGGCCACCGGCTCCGAGCCGCGCCGCCTGCCTCTGCCCGGTGCGGACCTCGAGGGGGTGCTGACCCTCCGCACCCGGTCCGACAGCGACCAGCTGCGCGAGGCCCTGCAGCCCGGGCGCCACTACGTCGTGATCGGCGGCGGCTGGATCGGCCTGGAGACCGCCGCCGCCGGCCGGCTGGCGGGGGCCGACGTCACCGTGCTGGAGCGGGAGGACCTTCCCCTGCTCGCCGTCCTCGGGCCCGAGCTCGCCCGCGTCTTCGCCGACCTGCACCGCGAGCAGGGGGTCGACCTGCGAACGGGCGTGGAGGTGAGTGAGATCGTCGGTGACGGATCCGGTCGGCGGGTGGCCGGCGTCCGGCTCTCGGACGGCACCGTCGTACCGGCGGACACCGTCGTGGTCGGCGTGGGCGCGGCCCCTCGCGTCGACCTCGCACGCGACGCGGGGCTGGACGTCGACAACGGCGTTCTCGTGGACGCGCAGCTGCGCACTTCCCACCCCCACGTCTTCGCGGCCGGTGACATCGCGAACGCCGACCATCCGATCCTCGGACGCCTGGTCCGCGTCGAGCACTGGGCGAACGCGCTGAACCAGCCGAAGGTCGCGGCAGCCGCGATCCTCGGCGGGGACGAGCAGTACGACCGCCTGCCGTACTTCTACACCGACCAGTACGACCTGGGCATGGAGTACACCGGGTACGTCGCACCCGGCGGGTACGACCGGGTGGTGATCCGCGGGGACGCCGGAAGCCGGGAGTTCATGGCCTTCTGGATGTACGGCGGTGCCGTGCTGGCAGGTATGAACGTCAACGTGTGGGACGTGGTGGACGACATCAAGGCAGTGGTCCACCACAGCCTCGCGGGCGGCAGCGTTGACCCCGATCGCCTCGCCGACACCGACACCCCGCTCACCGACCTCGTCCCCTCCCCCGGCTCTCTCAACTCGTGATCATGGGATCCCGCCACCCCAGGTGGTGATCATGGGATCCCGCCACCACCCCGTGTCGTGATCATGGGATCGCACCACTGCCCCGTGTCGTGATCATGGGATCTCGCCACTGCCCCGTGCGGTGAGCCGCGAATCCCTGCCCACGGGTGGCCGACAGGCGCGGGGTACCGTCGCCGCGTGCCCTCCGTGACCGGCGAGGTGAACGCCGACCTCGTAGTCCTTGGTGGCGGTCCCGCCGGCCTGGCCGCCGCCCGCAACGCAGCCCGCCGCGGCCTGTCCGTCACCCTGCTCGAACGGCGTGACCACCCGGGCGGAATGGCGGCGAGCTTCGAGGTCGCGGGGGTACGGGTCGACCACGGCAGCCACCGGCTGCACCCGGCCACACCGGCGCCTGTGCTCGACGACATCACGTCGCTGCTCGGTGACGACCTGCAGCTTCGCCGCCGCAACGGCCGGCTCCGGGTCTACGACGACTGGGTCGGCTTCCCGCTCAAGGCACCTGAGCTGGCACGGTCCGTCCCCACCCCCGCCCTCGCCCGGATCGCACGCGACAGCGCGCGTCAGCCGTTCACGCGCAGACGTGACGACTCGTACGCGGCCGCCTTGTCGTCGTCCCTGGGCCCTGAGCTCTACCAGGCCATGTACGAGCCGTACGCGGTGAAGCTGTGGGGGCTGCCGGGCGACCGGATCGACGCGGAACAGGCGCGGGTTCGGGTCACCGCCGACACACCGTGGAAGGTCGCGGCAAGGCTGCTGCGACGTCGGCCGAGCGGGCAGGGGCGGTTGTTCTACTACCCGAGAAGGGGTTTCGGCCAGATCGTCGACCGGCTCGCGGAGTCCGGGGTCGAAGCCGGTGTGGACCTGCGCTGTCGGGCCGAGGTGGTCGAGGTCCGGCCGAGCCTCGGGTCGTGCCGCGTGGTGTGCGCGGACGGGTTCACGGTCACGGGACGGCACGTGCTGTCCACCCTTCCGCTGTCGTTGCTCGCGCGGATCACGCGACCGCGACCGTCCCGGGCTGCGGTGGAGGCGGCGTCCATGTTGCGCTACCGGGCGATGGTGCTGGTGTACCTCGTGCACTCAGGCGGCCGGTGGACGCCGTACGACGCGCACTACCTGCCCGGGCCGGAGACACCCGTGACCCGGATCAGCGAGCCGGCGAACTACCGGGACAACCCGCAGGACCCGACGGACCGGACGGTTCTGTGCGCCGAGATCCCTTGCACCCTGGGCGATGACATCTGGACCGCGGACGCGCAGACGCTCAGCCGGATCGTCACGGACGCCTTGCGGGCGACCGATCTGCCACCCCTGAACGTCGAAGGCGTCGTCGAACGACGGCTCCCGCACGTGTACCCGGTCTACGAGCGTGGTTTCCAGGCGCGGCTTGCCGGTCTGGAGAAGTGGGCGGCCACCCTGCCGTCGGTGACGACCCTCGGGCGGCTCGGGTTGTTCGCCCACGACAACACCCATCACGCCCTCGTCATGGCGGACGCCGCCGTCGGTGCCATCGACGAGGACGGTCGCTGGAACGCCGAGGCGTGGGCCCAGGCTCGGGAGTCGTTCCGCCGGCACGTCGTCGAGGACTGAGGGTCGTCGGGGACTGAGGGCTCGCCGGGACTGACCGGTCAGGGCGTGTTGAGCTCCCGGTGCACCGCGGGCACGACCTTGCGCAGGTACCTCCCGAGCCGGATGAACGACGTCCCGGTCGTGCGGAACGTGTACCGGATCGGCACTTCGGCGTAGCGAAACCCCTTGGCGAGCAGGTCCAGGGTGAGCACCTGCGCGTAGTTGTAGTCGTGGACGACCTCGGCCGCCCGCGCGGCTACCGGTGAGAAGGCGCGGTACCCGCTCTGCCCGTCGGTGAGGTCCGGCCGACGCGTCAGCCAACGGACCCAGCGCGTGAGCACCTGGTTGCCCAGGCGACGGTGCGGGCGCATGACGTCGATCCGGCCGGCGAACCGGCTGCCGACCACGTAGTCGGCCTCCCCGGCGAGCACGGGCGCGGCGACGGACTGCAGGTCCTCCGGGAAGTACTCGCCGTCGGCGTCCAGGTAGACGATGCAGGCCGGCTGGAGCGCGCTCGCCTCGGCGAGCCCCCGCCGGACGGCGGCACCCAGGCCCTGGTTCTTCCCCATCCGGACGACGAGTGCCCCGGCCGCGCCGGCGCGTTCCGCCGTCGAGTCGGTCGAGCCGTCGTCCACCACGATGGCGCGCACCGGGCGGCCGGCGACGTGCGTGGGGAGCCGCGTGACGACGTCCCCGACCGTCTCCTCCTCGTTGTGCGCGGGAATGAACGCGACGACCGGCGCGTCCGGGGCCACCGGTTCGGGCGAGGGCCGCTCGGGCAGCAGGCGCGGAAGGCGGAACCGGCCGAAGTACGCGGGGGCCGGGACGAACAGCGCAACCCCGCCGACCACCAGCGAGTAGGCGGTCTTGACGGCATGGGTCAGCAGGACGACGGCCAGCGCCGGCCCGGCGGGGACGCCCAGCAGCACGAGCGCGGCGGTGCCCGCGGCCTCGTAGCTGCCGATCCCGCCCGGTGTCACCGCCACGGTCTGGGCGACCATCGTCACCGCGGTGACGCCGACGGCCTGCCCGAACGACAGCGGGACGCCGCTGACCTGCGCCACGGTGAAGACGACCGACGACTCCAGAACCCAGGCGGCGACCGCCGCTGCAGCAACACCAGGCCCGGGCAGGCGGAGCGCACCGCCCCGTGCGGGGTCCCGCCTGAGCCGCGCCATCCAGACGACGGCCCCCGCACCGGCTCCGAGCAGGAGCGCGACGAGCAGCACCACCCAGACGGGACTGAGCAGGCCGCGAGCGAGCGCCGGCGCAGCGAGGACGGCGAGCCCCACCACCGCGAGGAGGTCCGCCACCCGCAGGGTCACCGCGCTGGCGATCACCGGCCGTGCGGGCACCGGGGTGCGGCGCAGGACACTGGTGACGCGGAGCGCCTCGCCCAGGCGCAGGGGCAGGACGTGGTTGCCGAGCAGGGAGACGTGCAGGGCGGCCCAGGACTGACCGAACCCGAGCGCCGGTAGCACCCGGCACCAGGCCGCCGCGCGGAGCGCGAACGCGGCGGCGTAGACGGCCAGGGCGCCGCCGAGGGCCAGGGGCGCGGTGACCAGCGCGCCGGCCGACTCGGCCAGGACGGACAGGTCGACGACCACGGCGAGGTAGCCGACGGCGACCGCGAGGGCGATCGCGCCGAGCCAGCGCCGCAGCGCTGTGATCGTGCTCTTGGCCACTCCGGCCCCTTCCCCACTTGGCATGTTAGGAAAGGATGCCCTAACTTTCTCCGAGTCGTGAATCAGCCTCGTCCGAAGGATCCCCATGAGCCGTGCGGTTGCCGTCACCGGTGCTGCCGGTTTCATCGGCGCTCACGTCGTCGAGGCCCTGCTCAGGTCGGGTCGGGACGTGGTGGCGGTCGACCGCCGGCCGCTGCCATCGCAGCTGGTGGCCCTCGCGGCCGAGACCGGCCGACGCCAGGGTTCGGCCCTTCGTCACCTGCAGACCGAGATCACCGACTCGGACGCCGATCTGTTGACCGCCCTGGCAGAAGCGGACGCCGTCATCCACCTCGCCGGGTGCCCCGGCGTCCGCGACCAGGCGCCTGACGTCGCGTGGCGCCGGCGGCGCGACAACGTCCTGGCCACGGGCGCGGTGCTCGCCGCGACCCCGCTCGCCACACCTTTGGTGGTGGCGTCGTCGTCGAGCGTCTACGGCGGCTGCCGCTCCGGACGCCCGTGCCACGAGGACGACGCGCTCGCCCCGCGCGGCGGCTACGCCGAGAGCAAGGTGACCGCGGAGCAGCTGTGCGAGATGCGCCGTCATAGCGGAGGGTCGGTCACGGTCGCGCGCCCCTTCACCGTGGCCGGCGAGCGGCAGCGGCCGGAT